>CAMFTS010000019.1 GCA_945988915.1 uncultured Clostridia bacterium | reverse complement strand
TCTCCGAAACACAGAAATCTTTGATTTCGTCTTGTTTCGTGAGGTTATTATAACAAAATAAAAAATTCATAACAATATTTTATTACATCATTTTCTGAAATCTTTACTTTCCGGTAAATTATGGTGATGTTATATTAAAGATTATTTCAGCGCAAACAATAAACATCCACCCGCGGGTGGATGTTTACTAATCGTTAAAGACGCGTTTAAGTGTTTCTTTGCTGACGCGGTTTATCTTATGATATCTTTTAAATAATCATTTTTATAATCCGATAGTGATGATTTCAAAAGGCTTATACTCAATAACATCTGTTTCATAAAGCTCTTCTTCAAGCATATTAAGTACCTTGACAGTTCTGTCAAGCTTAATCCTACCTCTTGCACCGTCCTGCTCGGAAAGTCGGATAACGGTCAAATCACCGTTTTCACTTTTCTTTGCCGCCTGTAAATAAAGCGGTTCAAAGGTCGGAAAATCCCATTTGGCGTCTGCTTTGATGAGCGGAATATTATATTGAAATGCAAGCTTATTGATTTTTGCGCTGACAGCGTCGCCCGTGTGAGGTACAATCATATAGCAGAAATTGTGTTTTCCCATATCGGAGATGACATCGGGGCGTATTGTTGCACGAAGGAGCGATAAGCTGACGGTGTTTTTGTCAAATCCGGCTCCATATTTTCCGTCGTTTATTATGGCAACGCCGCCTCCGGTTTCGGAAATATCGCACCATTTATGATGACAGCATTCAAACCGTGCTTGCTGCCAGGAAGTGTTTCGGTGCGTTTCCCGTTCAATAAAGCCCGCCGAGGTATCGCAAAGGACCTTTCTTGAAAGAATGTCGCAAGAAAACTCTGCCTTTGCAAGCTTGTGCTTTTCATGCCAGTCAACAATGTTTTCGACCTCAATACCGCGGCTTCTTCTGAATAGCCTGATAAGCATTTTCCATGTTGATTTTTCTGTTTTGAGGACGGTTTCAAAAACAGCACATTCGTTATCGGCGCTGACAAAAGAAAGCGGTTTTTGAATTTTTATTTCAATTTGCTTGTCTTTGTAATTGGGTAAAATATCCCAGGCATCATAGTTACCCGGTGTATCCGTATAAATCTTCAGTTTATTGAAGTCTCCGTCCACCCACTGACGGCCAAGCTCTTTATCATATAGTGAAGCAAAGGAGCCGTCGGGATTGAACCGGATTTTATAATAAGGTGTTTCGGTTTCTTCTCCCGGTTTTATCCATTCGCCGCTGAAACTGTCGGGTTTTGCGTTGCCGCAGGAAAGGGCAGGAATGTCAGGCACAGTAAAAAATCCTCTTTTTCCGTAGCGTTCACTCGTGCCGCTTTCGTCTTCAATAAATGTCAGGGCATCACGGGTAAAGTTCAGCGTGTTAAAGTAGCTTTCACCGGTTCTGATGATGGCATCAAGCTCTTTTTCTATTTCCTCATAGTCCGCTATGGCATCTTCATAAACCGGATGAATATGTGAGCCCGGCAGGATATCGTGAAACTGATTGACCAGAAGCTTTTTATAAAGAGCGGTAATTTTTTCTGTGTTGTTTTCCTTGCGCATCAGAGAAAGCATCTCAGCCGAGCGCAGCTTGAATTCAAGGCGGCGATTCGTCCTTTTCAGCTCACTTTTTGTTGTGAAAGTGCCGCGGTGCATTTCAAGATATAATTCACCGTCCCAAACAGCAAGATTTTTGTTGTTTTTCAGGTTTCTTTCTAAGTATTCGCTGCCGCCGATATGTTCGCATTTGGGCATAACGGAAAGCTTATCAAAGCGGTGCATCAGCTCAATCATTTCTTCAGTGCAGCCAGAGCCGCCGTCGCCGTAGCCGAACATATTCATTGTCTGACCGCCGGCATCTTTGTCTATATAGGCTTCCCAATTCTCCTGAATCTGAGACGGCATATTCCATGTGATAAAATGAGTCGGCGGAACACAGGCATAAACCTCACTGCCGTCAATTCCTCTCCAAATGAAGTTGTTATGGGGAAAACGGTTGGTGTCGTTCCATGTTGACATTTTGTTTGAAACAAAATATTCAACGCCGCTTTTTTTAAGAATCTGCGGAAGAATCCATGAATTGCCGAAGACATCGGGCAGCCATGCATTGTTGACTGTTTTTCCGAACATACGCTTATAGGTCAGCTGTCCGTAAAGGCACTGACGGATAAGCGATTCCGCCGAGGGAATGTTGCAGTCCGGCTCGACATACATCGCGCCTACAGGCTCAAACTGACCGTTTGCAACCTTTTGCTTAAGTTCATTGAAAACATCGGGGTAATACTTCTCAAGGGTTTCATAAACATAAGGCTGCGTATGCGTATATTTAAAGTCGGGATATTGATCTATCAGACGAAGCTGAATCAGCACGGTACGAAGATTTTTCTGAACAGAGTGAATTCTTCTCCAATAATAAGCAATATCCAGATGAGAATGGGCAATAAGGGCAACATCGCCGCTTCCTTTATAGTTATCGTTGGCATATATCACTTCGTCAACATATTTTTTTGCTTCGCTGATACCGTCAAGCTCTTCGCTGTCGAAGTCGATAAGATTCATGGCATTGTTCAGCTCTTTATTGAGGAACGCACGGTAATCTTCGTTGAAAAGCTCCGATTTGGCAATATCTAACAGCAGCTCAAAATCCCATACAAGATCCTGCACTGCATGATTTACGGTGCAGATATAGGCTCCCTCAAAAATCTGACGGCAGCCTCTTACGGAAAGAGATTCGGGATTTCTTTCATCGTCAGGCTTTGAACGGTTATAGCCCATCATTTCAAAATGCAGGGTTTGTGTATCGTCGATATATGGCGAAAGCAGCATTCTTTCTCTGTTGGGGTCAACGCCGCCTATGTATTTACCATTGACCTTAACGCAGATTTCCGCAGCCGTTTTGAGCGAGAACCAAAGCTCTCTGCCCTGCATCTCTTTTGGAATATTTACATCTGCCCGAAGAAAAGCGGTACCGTCGGGAGTGAAATACATGTCTCCTTTTTTCAGCGGACGATAGCCGTCGCTGTAATATTCGAACTGCATTTCATCCGTTTGGCGTGCATCTCTTATTTCTAGATTTTCAATCTCCCATTTTGATGAATAAATATGCCTTTTCAGCCAGCCGAAACGCAAATCCGTCCATTCTTCGGGACGCATGGAGCGCCTCACAACCTTAATATGTGCCATTTTTTCGCCCCCTTAAACATCTTGAAAATATGGTTTTTTGCGAATCGCACAAAGCTTCACATCGAGCTTCAGATCGCGTTTGATTTCTTCTTCAATCCACCCGGTGCAGCGGTGAAGAATGAGACATTTTGAACATTCTCCCCGAAAAATCACCGTCAGTGTTCCCTCTTGAAAGGAGACGAATTCTATCCAACCTCCGTCACCCTGTAATTTCGGTGCAAGAATCTTTTCAACATATTGCCGTATTTTTTCTTCCATGGTGCGCCTCACTTTATAATACTGTTGATTTTTGCTTTAATCTCATCAAAGCGCTGTTGTGCTTTTTCTCTTGAAAGATCCTGAATGGAATAATAAACCTTTATCTTCGGCTCTGTGCCTGAAGGTCTCACCGCAAGCCACGAGCCGTCAAGAAAGATAAAGCGAAGTACGTTTTCTTTCGGCAAATCGCCGATGCCGCAGCTATAGTCAACAACCTCTTTAACGGAGCTGAACATATTTTTACCGTTTTCTCTGAAATACACCATGAGCTGTGAAATTCTCTCTGCGCCGTCCTTGCCTTTGAGAATAAAACTGTCGAGCCTGTCGAGAAAATAACCGTATTGACAGTAAAGCTCTTCCAATGCATCAATCAGTGTTTTTCCCTGATTTTTATACCATGCCGCCATCTGACAAATCAGCATTGAAGATACCACCGCATCTTTGTCACGGGCATGGGTGCCGACAAGATAGCCGTAAGACTCTTCATAGCCGATTACAAATTCTCTGTTGCCGGTTTCTTCAAATTGATTGATTTTATCACCGATGTATTTAAAGCCTGTGAGCGTTTCTTCAATATTCAAACCGAAAGCCCGTCCGATATTTGCTCCGAGCTCCGAGGTCACGATGGTTTTTATCAGAGTGGATTTTTTGTTCAGACTTTCCTTTTTCATTGTCAACACAAAATTTACCAAAAGCGCGCCGGTCTGGTTGCCTGTGAAAAGAACATAGCCGTCCTTTCCTTTAACCGCAATGCCGACCCGATCGCAGTCGGGATCTGTGCCGAGTACAAGGTCAGCGTCGATTTTCTTCGCCTTTTCAATGGCAATATTCAGCGCATCCTTTTCTTCGGGATTGGGACTTTTGACGGTAGAGAAATTTCCGTCAGGTTTTTCCTGCTCTTTAACAACTGTTACATCCATGTTTTCAAGCACGGCGCGAACGGGAATATTACCGGTACCGTGAAGCGGCGTATAAACAATTTTCAGGTCTGATTTTTCTTCATAAAGCGACTGCTGTTTCACCTCGTTAAGAAAAGCGGAAAGGACATCTCGGCCGATGTATGTAATGTTTTCGTCGGAGTCAGAGAACGGTATTGAGGAAAAATCCGTAATGCGGTTAATATAGCCGATGGCGTTTTTTGCGTCCTCGTTGCAAAACTGACAGCCCTTGCTGTCATACACCTTGTAGCCGTTATACTCTTTCGGGTTGTGAGAAGCGGTTATCATAACGCCTGCTGTGCAGGACAGATATTTTGTTGCAAAAGAAAGCACAGGCACGGGAACGAGAGAGTCAAAAAGATATACCGTAAAGCCGCAGGAAGCAAAGATTCCTGCTGCGGTTTTTGCAAACAAGGCAGAATTGTTTCTGGAATCGTATGCAAGAACAACGCTTAAATTTCTGCTTTCTTTAGATTTAAGATAATCAGCAAGACCGTATGTCGCCTTTCCCACTGTGTACCGGTTCATTCTGTTTGAGCCGGCGCCCATAATACCGCGCAATCCACCGGTACCAAAGGCGAGGTCTTTATAAAACCTGTCTTCTATTTCTTTTTCGTCAGTTATAGCAAGAAGCTCGTTCCTTGTGTCTTCGTCAAAGGTAAGCCATTGCTCATATTTTTCTCTATATGTCATTGCTGTCTCCTTAAATCATAAAAAGATGTGCAAATTATACCATGTCAAGCGTTTTAAATCAATATAATAACCGAACTGTTTCTATATGAATCCGGCAATTTTTCAAAGATTTTTTTATAAAACGAATCAATACAAAAAAATTGAGTATTCACAGGTCAAATCCCTTATGAATACTCAATATGGTCGGAGTGACAAGACAAAACCGCCGAAATTCCTTGATATATCAATGTTTTTATATTTTTGTGGTGCTAAATGGTGCTATGCGCATATTTTTAGCCTATTTTTACACCATCTTTAACGGCTTCAGGGCCGTTATTTTTTATGCCTATTGTCAAACCTTTCTGCTTAAGATATTCAGCCGTCAATTCGATGTTTTCGCTTTGAAATCTGTCGAAAGCGTCACAATAGGTATTGAGTGTCACTTTTATATCAGTATGACCTAAAAGCATCTGTAATACTTTCGGCTGCATACCACCCTCAATCATTCTTGTAGCATATGTGTGCCTGAGAGAGTGGCAAGATACCTTACCGCTGATTGATGCATCAAGTATGTCATATTTCTCTAAAATGCGGCTAAGTTGCATGTTGACTTGGTTTGAGGTTATCAACTTTCCATTACAGGTTACGAAGAGCAAATCATCCTCGGCTGCTTGTAGACACTCTTTTAATATCTCTTTAACATCATCGGTTACGTATATAATTCTTTTACCAGCTAACGTTTTCGTGGTGTTTCCTAAAATAGCTTGACCTTTAGCGCCTCTGGAAACAGTCTTGCTGACCGTTATTGTGCCAAATGTGAGGTTTATATCGTTCTTGGTTAACGCATTTATTTCGCCCATTCTCATGCCAGTAAACATAGAAAGAAGCATTTGGCTGCTGTATGGTAAATCTTCATTCGTTAATATATCAAGCAGTTTTGCTTGTTCATCAATGGTGAAAGCTCGTACTTTTTCTTGTACTTGCCTCGATTTTGGGAGCTTTATACTTTCCATAGGGTTGGAGTTTATGATTTTGCGCCTGATCGCTTCGACAAATGACGAGTTAAGTAACTCATAATCTTTTCTTAATGTCGAATTTGACTTGTCTAGTCGTTCCTGGAAATAGGCTTTTATCTGTGTATCATTCGCCTGTTGCAGAGGAGTGTTGTATATCGGCTTGAGGCGTTTGAGCGTAGCGAGATGAGTGTAATATGTATTTTCATTGATCTCATTGAAATCATACTTATCTTCAATCATCTGCTTGGCAAGGTGATAAATAGTAATGCTACTCTTATCAACAAACTTACCAGATCGTATACCGAACTCAAGCTGCTTAATCTTCTCTTTTACTTCGGTCTTAGTCTTTCCAGAAACGCTTTTTCGTTTCTGCTTGCCTTTTTCGTCATATCCAATAGTTACTTGCCCTCTAAATCTTTTTCGTGACGCATCATAGAAAATACCGCCGTCACCGTTGGCTCTTCTTTTAGCCATTATCATCACCTCTTTCTTTTCTCGATTTTTTGTTGATTAAAAATTTCTTAATCATGGTTTTTGTCCTTTCTTATTTTTTTGGAAAACCCTTTTTGTGTCTCTCCGCATATTATAACGAAATTTTAATGAATTTTTTGATTACCCTAGAGATTTTTTATTGTGAATTACATAAGGCCAACAAAAATGACCTGTATATTATTAATAAGTATAGGCGGTTTCTTCTTGCCTACGATAGCCATTCGATTTTTTGTCAAATTTTCGTTATAAGTAATAGAAAGGCACAGATCAACAATGGCTTTTTGAAAAGTTTGTGACATGCCAGCCACAATTTTTTTGGCAAAATCTCGTTATAATTTATAGAGAAGCCGAGATCAACAATGGCTTGTAAAGAGCTTTGATGATAATAATAAAAATAAGGAACGGGAGGTGAAACCATTGATTAGTAATAATCCTTCATTAAACGAAGATTGCACTACTGTTTTTTACACAACAAAACAGATTGCATCAATGTTGGGATGCTCAATTCCGACGGCACGTCAGCTCTTCTACAGAAAGGATTTTCCAGCACTGAAAATCGGGAAAAATCTCAAAGTAGAGAAGAACGCCTTCGAAAAATGGTGTTCAGTAAGAAGACTTGAATCTTAATAAAGCAGTGAAATTTGCATAGCATTTCAGTTAATAGGGGCTGTCCATCATTATTAACTTGATTATATGTTAATTTCAGTGTAAGAATGAGGTGATAATTAATAGAATTTAGAAAACTTTATAAACCTAATAATATTCCTGATAACGCAACTGTAAGGCTTAAGGAAATGGGTAATATTAGCGAAATCATGCACAGTACCCATCATTCTAAAGGAAGCTTTATCATAAAGATAAGCAAGGATCTTTATATCGATATTAGGACAGGTGAAGTTAAAGCATTTAAGCACACCGAAACCCGTGCTCAGAATTTATCAAGTGTCGCTAAGTCGTTACAGAGTGGTAGGGATTTAATTAACACGAATGTTACATATGTATCAAAATGCCGATGGCTGACTTTGACATATGCAAAAAACATTCAAGATCCCAATAAGCTGTATAATGACTTCAAGAATTTT
This sequence comes from uncultured Clostridia bacterium, assembly GCA_945988915.1. Classification (GTDB taxonomy): domain Bacteria; phylum Bacillota; class Clostridia; order Oscillospirales; family Acutalibacteraceae; genus Fimenecus. The sequence continues at coordinate 9,232 of CAMFTS010000019.1, read as the reverse complement.
AACAGGCGTTGTCGACAAGTATTCGGACATTATGAGTATATTACTTGTGCCGAGCCACAAGGACGTGGTGCATGGCATTTGCATGCTATTCTAATATTCGAAAGCAAAGCACCGTTTATGGAAAACAGTGTTGTTGCAGATTGCTGGAAACAGGGCTTTGTAACTGTTAAATCGTTAGATAATATTGATGATGTCGGAGCATATTTAACTGCTTACCTTGGTGACGTTGAATTAAGTGAAGCGCTGGAACTAAATCTCTATATTAAAAACAAAAAAATAAAAATTGTTGAAAGTATAGATGATGATGGTATAAAGCAAACAAAGCGGTATGTAAAAAATGCTCGTTTGCAAATGTACCCAACAGGCTTTCATATATTCCGTCATTCAAAAGGAATAAAGCAGCCTACGGTTTCGCATGTTCCCTATAAAAGGGCAAAAGAGAAAGTCAGTTCTAGCAAACTGACTTTCTCACAGAGTATTGAACTTGAAGACATAGAAAGCGATTTCAAGTTCACAATTACTCACGAATACTATAACAGTATTCGTCATTGAAAGTCAATACTCAAGCCCAATAAAGAGATTACCCTTATTATTTAAGGCATATCATTAATTCAGCGCACTTTCCATCTAATCTAACTTTCCTATCGAAGGAAGAATACAAATTCAAAGAAAAAGGAAAAGGGGTTAGGGTGTGGGAAAGGGGGAAAGGAAAATTCCCCCTTCCCCGCAAAACAAAGAATTAATGTAGTTAAGTCAGATACCATAAGTATAATCATTTAGGTAGATAATAACAATTTAACATTCTATCTGTAAACATGATTAACACCCCAAAACAGCACTCTTTTAGGAAACAATAAAAAAACATCAAAAATAAAGCGAGGACGAAGCGTGAAAGATAATAATAAGAACTTAATCCCATTTAATAAGCGTTCCAAAGAGGAACACATTGAAATATCCCGCAAGGGCGGAATCAAGAGTGGTGAAGCAAGGCGTAAAAAGCGTGAGCAGATAGATGCCATTAAGTTGCACAATATAGCTTTTAAGGAAGAACGGGAAAAGAACCTTGAACTTCAAATGAACACTATCAAGCTTATAACTGAACTCCGAAATGAAGCAAATCAAATTTTAGATGACGATTTGACGCTCTTAATCGAACTCTTGAAGCAAATATAATCATCAAACACTTGTATCGATTGATTTTAATATTTCATCAGCTTCTTTTGAACTTACGAAAACAAATATGTATTGATTAGTTTTGTCATAGATTTTAATCTCATCAAATTCAGGTAGAGAATTATGCTCAACTCGTTCAATATTGTCTTTTTCGATTACTTTTGTTTGATCAACACCTTTAACTACAAACGATTCAACGACATATTTATTTCCGATAAGCAAGTATTTTTGTTTTATGTATTGATCCTGGTAAACATGCTCTGTATGATATAAATCAGAAGACTGCGAAACGACCTCACTCACCGAGTGGGGGTTATTGCTTTCAGGTGTGCTTTCTGTTGAATTAACTAATGACTCTTTTGAAGCACTGATAGCCTGTCGTTCAACCGGTGAAGGTGCTTTTGTACAAGAACAAAGTATAATGCACATAACAACGATGAGAAAAGAAAGGTTATAGATTTTATGAATCGTTTTCATTTTTATTACTTCCTTTGTTTTTAACTATCTTTATAATAGCAAAAAGGATGCTCTGAAAATGGCGCATCCTTCTTATAATCTTAATATATAAGCTTTTCCTATCAAGATAATACTTATAATGCTCGCTGCGGTCATATTTTATAATCGGCTCAGTTGTAATACCGAAAGCGGTTTTGATTTTTGGGATAAGCTCCTCGCCGATATTCGGATTCATATAAATCAGGCTTCGCCCCTTGAGTTAATATCAACTCTGCCTCTCGGATAATAATTAAACGGCTTGTTTTTCGGCTTTTCAGATTCCTAGAGCAGCTTGTGATTATATGTGTTTCCGCTTTTTGCGATTGCCTCGAGTATCCTGCTGTCAAATGGGTAGGGGAGCAGTTCGCCGCCAACCGCCCAAAACACGCCTCGCTTTCCGTGATTGGGTTATTCTTTGGGTGCTGCGAAATCATATTTGATTATTTTATCCTTCATCTTCATCATCTTCCTTAAAATACGGCTCAAAACATTTTTCGGGAATATCTTCCGTGAAAACTGCATTGTCAAGCTTTGTTTTGTAAAAATATGCCCATTCGAGATTATTTGCGTATGAGAATACAGTACCCGTACAATCGGCTCTTTCAAAATGAGTGTTATCAAAATTTGCAAAAGCAAAGTTTGCACCTGTCAGATCTGCTCGGCGGAAATCGCAGTCTGACACATCCGCACCGATAAACGAACCTACTTCAGTCATCTTTGCATTCTTAAAATCCGAATCCCATAATACGGATCTGTAAAAATCTGCGCCGTTAAGAACAGTATTCTTAAAATTGGCGCCTACCGAATTAATGCCCATTGCCTGTACATTGGTCAGATCGGCTCCTTCAAAATCAGAATGAAAGCCTATATCTGCATTTATTAGAATAGCACCTACAAGTTTTGAGCTTTTGAAATTTGTCTTTTCTAAGTTTGCCCCATAAAAATTTGCACCTGACAAATCCATATTACTGAAATCATAACCTTCAAGATTCAGTTTGACAAAATCAGCGCATTCGCCCTCTCTTTCATCGGTTTCAAGCCAGAGCTTGTGTTTATTAATTTTTTCTTTGATTTCCTCCTCGGGAATCTTTTCCTGGTCTATACGCTTCATAGTCATACTGAATGATATACTCATTTCAAATCCTCCTTTAATTATTTGCCTTCGGCAGTTTTCCGTCAATATCGTAAAAGGGGAGATAAAGCCTTGACTTAATCGACTTGTTGTCACGGTTGAATATTCTTATTTTCATTTAAGAACCTCTCAATTTCTTCAGTGGTAATACTTCGGCAAGCTTTGTTGAAAAGAGCGTTATAAAAGATTTTTGCTTTTTCTTTATCTCCATTTATCCATTTGCTGACCTTTTTGAATATGGCTTCCGGTCCGTACAGCTTGCCTTTGTGTTTGCTCATTTTGTGAATAAACGAAGCCTGAGGATTGTCGGCGTTTACTCTTGCCGCACTGTCCATAAGACCGATATGATATACAGAAAATTCGGAATCGTAAAATAGGAAAAAATTTATATCATCTTCCGCCTGATTCTTAATAACAACTGCATTAAACACATCCGCAAAAGGACTTGCATCAATTGTCACAATGTCCCCATGATTGAACGGACAAATCAAATCGTCATTCGGACGGATCATTGTACCGCCAAACGGTTCATCTGTCAGATCAAGCAGATTATCGTCTTTCGGGTTTTCACGGAGCTTTGAAGACCTCCGAAAATTATTAACAGAAGCTCTTTCAACATAATACGTATAGGAAATATAAAGACGTCCTTTTTCATCAGGTGACCACTTGTCTATCTCATGCCATGTGTTGTTCGGAACATTATCAATGTTTTCTTCATCGAATCTTTCTCCCGCTTCAAACCTTATATCGTCTTTTATTTCTTTGATTGCATTCTCAAATGAAAAACTCGTTGCTATCAGATAGTCCCTGTCACCAAATATGGAGGAGTCATACCAACATGCTCTCACGGTGAAAACTTCGCCATTACGGCATTCATATTCTTTCAACGCATCGCAGATTTCCCAATAGCATTTACTCGCAGAGCATTCAAGTACACAATGATTGAACATTCCGAAGACACTTGAACTTTGCACATAATCATTATGAAATTCCAAACCCATATCATAATGATTCTCAACCCGATACAGCTCATGCAGAAAATTATCCGTCGGAAGAATGCGCTTAAACAGTCTTTTTTTCTTTTCAAGCGGAATATATGCGCTCATCACAAGATTTACAACCCATCTTTTTGAAACAGGGTTATCAAGAAAATGTTTTTCGATTTCTTTTGATAAGCCGCAGTTTTTTATTACATATTCGTTTAAGTCCTTCGGCAAACAATCATTGCTTGGCACATATTCGGGATTATATGGAAGAATGCTTTCAAGCCTCGCATAGCTTTCAATCTCAGTAAGCTCTTTTGTTTCTGTGTTATATACCAAAACGGGCTTTTTAAGGGAAGTAAGATTTATCATATTGATAAATGCGTCCACGCTTCTGCCGTTCCATATCATAAAGCCGCAATCTGCTTCGACAGCCATCAGGGATTCATGATTAACCCACCTTGTTGACCTGCCCACGCCGCCCTTTTCGTTGCGTTTAACATCCCAGCTGCCCATGTTCATTCTCGCACTTTTAAACGGCGCATATACAGTTACATTTTCATATGTCTTAATACAAGACTGAATCAGCGTATCAATCCCGCAGTCATCATCACCGACAAGAATTTCATCCCCATTATTGATGTAACTATTTATTATTTCCTTTGCTTTATCGTCAAGCTCGTTTATGTGCTTTGAGCCGCTTATAAATACTTTCATATTATTTCTCCTCAAACTTCTGCAGGGCTTCAAGATATATTTCTGCTACCGTCTTATAACCGTGGCGAAGTGCTGCACTGACGCAGCTTGTTGGGGGTTTCAGATTTTTTATATAACTGCGGATTTCGTCTGCTCCCGACGGTTTGTCAAAGCGAAGTAAACTGCAGATTTTCACCCCTGCGAGTTTTCCGTCCTTAACGCCCCAACCGTCATAAACGGTAAAATAGCAAAGCTTATCCTCGGTTACAAACAGACGGGTATTGTGCGTCTTCCCGATACATACGCAGGGCCTGTCGCCAAGCTCGTCGTTATACATAACCCCTTCAAAGCGGTCTCCTGTATTGACGTCACCGCTGTTTTTGCAGATTTCAAAAATTTCAAGTTCAATCTCTTTTTCTTCTGAAAGCATAATTATTCTCCTTTTCTTGAATATTCATACGTGCACATCCACGCCTGAGCACGGATTTCTTCTTTCTTTTTATCCTTATAGCCGAATCTGCATCCGACTGAATGCTTCTTAAAGCCCGCCTTGATAACCATGTTGATTGACGCCTCGTTATCCATTATTATTTCGGCGACAACGATCTCACGGTTGTTTTCGGTGATTTTACCGTCAAGGTACAGATCAACGAAGCTTTTGAGAGCTTCAAAGCAATAACCGTTGCGTCTGTGTTCGGGGAAAATATAGTATTCAATACTGCTGTTGTATTCGGGTATTCCTATATAGCCGACCATTTCGTCTGTATCTTTAAGAATAATCGAATGATAGATAACGTCAGGTGTCGGATGTTTAATAAACTCAAGCAAATCTTCTGTCGGCTCACGGCCGTACTGCACAAAAATCTCGTCCGCTTCGGTAACGTGATTATAATAGTTATCCCATTCTTCATCGTTGATTTCACGCAATATTAATCTGTCTGTATAAAACTCTTTTTCTTTCATTGATTTCGCCTCCGTTTTTCTTTTCATCTCCATTGTATCTCATTGGATGTGCTGTTTTCGGAGCATACAAGATGATAAAACATAAGTAAACGAAGAAAGGAGCATTGCTATGGACTTTAATATGAGCGAGATTTCAACAAAGGAGCTTGTTGAAGAATTGAGAAAAAGGGAAGGCGTTTTCACAAATATCGCCGAGCCTTATGAGCCGTACAGCGTTAAAACGGGCGACGGTCAGATTGACGATATAGGTCCCGCAATTATTCTGACGGTTATTGATTAAAACAAATTATATAAAAAACAGACGGTGTGACGAAATTGACGCACCGTCTGTTTTATAATTAAAGCACCAATCAAAAGCTGTGAGGTGAAATTATGGGTGAAATAGTTAAGCTTGAAGAATACCGTCCCGTTATCACGGAGTTAAGTCAAAGAGGTAGTAATTCTATCGGACAGATAATGACAAATAATATCAACTTTGACAAAAAGCGGATAATAAACTGTAATTACGGCATTGAGGATCGAAGCTATCCTGTCACACAACGGCAGGAGAAGGTTGGTTTGCTGGAATTATTTGATTATAAAGCAGGTATCATCGTTTTGCCTGAAGGCGATGTCACAAAAAAAGATTTTCTGGCATTTCTTGAAGCTCTTGAGGAGTGCCGTTATCCGTTTATTACAAGCGGCTATTTCCTTAAAGGCAAACTGTTTTACAACAGAGGCGATACATTTTCAAACGAAAGCCTTTCAGTTGAGTTTCTTGACGTTAGTTTTGATAAGCTGGTTAGTGTATCAAATGAAATGATGGAGAAATTCATGATTAATAGTGTTTTGCTCAAGGATGATAATACCGAATCCGTATTTTTAATTTCAAAAAAGTAAAATTATGTGCCGAAAACAGTCCATCGTGTGTTATAATATAGTCACAAAAGATGTTACAAAAAGTTTGAGGTGACAAGAATGTATAATATCCCCCCAAAGAAACTGATAATTGTAAACATACTGAAAATACTCAATGAACATTCGGATTCCGAGCATCCTCTTAAGCAAAAGGACATTCAGGAATATCTCGAAAAAGAATACTCAATGAATGTTGGCAGAAAAGCCGTAAAACGCAACCTTATGAGTCTGATGGATTTTGGCTTTGAAAATATTGAATGTAAGACTACGCCGAAATATCAGCTTAATGAGGAAACGGGAGAGTATGAGGACTGCAGCATATATTCCGATTTCTATATGCAGCATACCTTTGAAAACAATGAGCTTAAAATGCTTATTGATTCAATCATTTTTTCAAATCATATTCCGAAATCCTTCAGAGATGATCTTATTAAAAAGCTCGAAGGTCTTTCGAATAAGTACTTTAAAAACAGCACCAGTAACATTGAAGTTTTAAACAGCGTAACCTCGCAGAATTACCAGTGGTTTATGGTAATTGAGGACATCAACGAAGCTATCAATAACACTCAGCAAATCAGTTTTACATATAACAGATACAATGCTGACAAAGAGATGGAGCCTGAGTGCGAGGTAACAGTCTGTCCGTATAAGATGGTTGCGGCAAACGGTCATTATTATCTAATCTGTACGGAGGATAGGTTTGACGGCTTCAGTCCTTACAGAATTGACAGAATAACGGATTTGAAAAGGCTTGACGCACACTTCGCCCCGATACAGACATTTAACCTTAAAGAGTATCTTGACTCTCACCCGTATATGGGCACAGGCAAGGCAGTTACGGTCAGAATGAAAATCGACGAAGAAATAATCGGAGAGGTAATTGACGCTTTCGGAGATGATTTCAAAATTGTAAGCGATAGATTTCCAAATTACGGCAAACTCGAAATTGAGATTAAATCCAATATTAACGATATGTTCAGCTGGGCGCTTCAATTTGGTGATTATGTTGAAATACTCGAACCTCAAAGTTTAAGAGATAGAATGCGTGAAACCGTTGAAACAATGCACAAAAAGTATTATCGTACAAACGATGACAGGGTTCAAAAATCGAAAATGATTGCAGAAAGAAAAGGCTACTTGGATTTGTCCAGAGTTGATTTAACCAAAAATTTAATTGATTTTAAGGCTTTAAATATTAAAGAAATTATGCTTTGTGACAATAATATTTCCGATTATTCGTTTGTCGGAGATATTGACGGATTAGAGAGCATCAGGATACGAGGTAAGGTTGATAATTTTGATTTTCTAAAAAATATCAAAACGCTTAAACTTCTTATGCTGAAAGATACGGGATTTAGAGATTTATCGATTATTAAAAATCTTCCGATTAAAACCTTATATTTGAATGAAGAATGTGATGAAAATACTGATGTGCTTTACGATATGAAAGACCTAAAATGGCTTCGTATTACACGGAATATTGCAGATTTAATTGATACAGAGCGTTTGAAAAAGGCAAACCCAAAGCTGAAAATCGCTTTAATTCGTCGAGGAAAAGAGTTAAGACTTTGGGAAGATATATAAATTCTTAACTTTGAAAGGTCAGGAATTTTATATATAAACAAAAGCATAGAAAGGAGGATAAAAATGTTAGATGGATTTAGTTCTTATGAGGGCGGCGCTAAAATGTGGGTAGTTTATCATGATCATGGAACAACAATTGTCCACGCTACCAGCGAAGCAATTGCTTTACAAAGATTTATGGCAAAGTATCCGGAGCGTACCGTCAGGGATATTAAACGAGGTTAAAATTAAAGGCGTGTATATACCTTTAAAACAAGATTTTAGATAAAGAGTTATATACTGCTTTTAAATCAAAGTTTAATATTACGCAGAAACGGGCTTGCTCATTGTTCAACAAGTCCGTTTTTGTTGCCTAACGATTGATGAAGACGGCGGAAAGTCAAGCAAGTGCAACACATTCAGCTTCGAAAACCTCGGCAGGAGTTTTCCAGTCAAGGCATTTTCTTGGACGGTGGTTGATAAGATCGACAACTTTATCTACAGTTTCTTGAGTGATAGTTCGAAAATCAAAGCCTTTTGGAAAAAAGAACCGTAATAAATCGTTGGTATTTTCGTTTGTCCCTCGTTGCCACGGCTTGTGTGGTTCTGCAAAGTAAACATCAGTATTAAGCTCTTTTTCCAAAGCACGAAATTCCGCAAACTCAGAGCCATTGTCTAAGCTAATACTCTTTACCGGCAACCCTTTGAGCATTTGACAAATCACATCTTTTGTAAGCGAAGCTTCTCGTTTAGTTAATAAGCTCGCTCGTAAAAATCGACTTTTTCGATCAACCTGCGTTACCAACAGTCCCTTTCCGACACCTCCGTAAACCGTGTCGCCTTCCCAATCGCCAACTCTTGTTCTCAGGCAAATTTCTTCAGGCCACTCGGGAATAAGACGATCCGGTTGAATAGTATTGTAATTTGAGTTCCGAGGTAAAAATCGCTTTCCACGTCGTCTTAAGTGTGTTTTAGCCGTGATATTCGGAAATCTCTTCAAATAGATATACCGATAGATAGTAGATACACATAGTGACTTTCTGTCAGGATGCTCTTTGTGCCAACGGTTACTAATGGTTTCGGGAGACCAGTATTGCTCTAAGTTGAAAACTATATAGTTCCACTCCTCTGTGTCGGGGGTCAATGCCATACGAACGGACTCTCTGCGACGGCGGATATAGAGGTTTTGAGCACGCCAGTGATTATACCAATATGGATTATCAGGCTTATTACGAGGTTTCCAAGCTGCCTTGTTTCTCTTTACCTCACGGCTGATAGCAGTGTCGATAGCCGTTAAACAAGCCCTAAACAGCGATGTTTAGGGCTTTTC
>CAMFTS010000018.1 GCA_945988915.1 uncultured Clostridia bacterium | reverse complement strand
GAAAGAATGACTATATTGAAACTACACGCTCACTTGTTGTCGTTACGGCTCCGGGTCCCGGAAGCGGAAAAATGGCAGTTTGCCTTTCACAGCTTTATCACGAGCATAAGAGAGGTATTCAGGCAGGATATGCTAAGTTTGAAACTTTCCCGATTTGGAATATTCCGCTTAAGCACCCTGTAAACCTTGCCTATGAAGCCGCAACAACCGATTTGAACGATGTTAATATGATTGACCCGTTCCACCTGGAAGCATACGGGGAAACAACAGTTAACTATAACAGAGATATTGAAATTTTCCCCGTTCTCAATGCTATTTTTGAGAGAATATACGGAGGTTCACCTTACAAATCACCTACCGATATGGGCGTTAATATGGCAGGAAACTGCATTATTGACGACGAGGTTGTTAAGGAAGCGTCAAAGCAAGAGGTTATCAGAAGATATTACAAGGCTCTTGTTAAAAAGAAAAACGGTGAAAATGTTTCTAACGAGATTTACAATCTTGAACTTCTTATGAAACAGCTTGAGATTACTCCCGAATACCGCAAGTGCGTTACGGCGGCTGTTAAAAAGGGCGAAGAAACAGGCGCACCGGCAACTGCTATGGAACTTAACGACGGTTCAATAGTAACAGGAAAGACCTCAACATTACTCGGAGCGTCATCTGCTCTTTTACTGAATGCTTTGAAAAAAATTGCAAATATCAGCGATGATATCGACCTTGTTTCACCTATTGTTATTGAGCCTATTCAGGACTTAAAGGTAAATCATCTGGGAAATCATAATCCCAGACTGCACACCGACGAAGTGCTGATAGCACTTTCAATTTCTGCAGCAACAAATCCTACTGCCGAAAAAGCAATGCAGGCTATTCAGGGGCTTAAAGGCTGTGAAATGCATTCAACAGTTATCCTTGCAGAGGTTGATATGCATACGCTTAATAAGCTCGGCATCAATGTCACATGCGAACCGGCAAGACAGAAAAAGTTGCTTTATAACAAATAATTAAACGCACATACATTACGGCTGCTTATCTTGGTTGTCCGAACTTTGTGAAAAATATTCCAAAAAAATATTTAATATTGTGCTTGACAAAATAAAATCGTGGTGGTAAGATAGTTGCAAATTTAAAAAGGCTGTGACGAAGACGGCACAAGCAAGTTGCTTTTCAGAGAGTCAGTGGTTGGTGTGAACTGACAGTATATGTTTGATGCTTATCCCTTCCGAGCCGGAAGTCCGAAAGACATTGTTTAGTAGATACTTCCCGTGATTGCTGCGTAAAGGCATAGGAATTGTTGGATTCCGAGAGTGGTAACCGTAAGGTTGCAATTTGAGTGGTACCGCGGATGTGATTTTCACACTCGTCTCAAAGTTTTGAGACGGGTGTTTTTTTATTTTCTAAATATTTGTTCAAAAGGAGGAGAAAGTTTTGAACACTACATCAGAAAAAGCAAAACTCTTAGAGGTGGCAATGCGAATTCGTGAGATGAGAGAAATCTCAGGACTCACTCAGGAAGAAATGGCAGTGGAAACAGAGGTTACTGTTGATGAATACCGCAGATATGAAGCAGGTGAACTTGATTTTACATTCACTTTCCTTCATAAATGCTCACACGTTTTTAACATTGATATAACAAATATTCTTGAAGGTGAAAGCGCTCATCTTTCATCATATACAGTCACGAGAAAGGGTCAAGGTCAGGAAACAGCTAAGGAAGACGGCATAAACATTGTTAACCTTGCTCCGAAATTCCGCAAAAAGATTGCTGAACCGCATTATGTTAAGTATGAATACAGCGAAGAATTACAGGATAAACCGATTCATTTAACAAAACATTCAGGACAGGAATTTGACTATGTTTTAGAGGGCAGCCTCAAGGTTCAGATCGGTAGCCATACAGAAGTTCTTCACGAGGGCGACAGTATTTATTATAACAGCTCAACACCGCACGGTATGATTGCTGTTGACGGAAAAGATTGCTTATTCCTTGCAGTTGTTCTTCCGGGTGAAGAAGTTAAGGAAGAAGTTGTCAGAGATACACTTGTTCCTAAAGAAGCTGAAAATCAGGGCTATGTCAGTGAAAAATTTATCAAGTGCACAGAAGACTTTCAGGGCAGACTTACTGCTATTGATTTTGTCGATGAAGATAAATTCAATTTCGCATTTGATGTTGTTGACGCTATTGCAAATAAAGATCCTAACAAGCTTGCAATGATTCATGTTTCAAACGATTTGACAGAACGCAAGTTTACCTTTAACGATATGAAGCGTTATTCAAATCAGGTTGCAAACTACTTCAAGTCACTCGGCATTAAGAAGGGCGACAGAGTAATGCTCGTTTTGAAGCGTCATTATCAGTTCTGGTTCTCAATCCTTGCTCTTAATAAGCTTGGCGCCGTTGCAATTCCTGCAACTAATATGCTTCAGGAGCATGACTTTGATTACCGTTTTAATACAGGTAAGGTAAGTGCTATTGTTTGTACTGCTGACGGCGATGTGGCTCATCAGGTTGACTTGGCACACAAGAATTCTCCGACACTTCAGACAAAGATTCTTGTAGGCGGCTCCCGTGAAGGCTGGCACGATTTCAACAGTGAATATCCGCTCTTCAGCGCTCATTTTTACAGAGATGAAAACTCAGCTTGCGGCGAAGATCCAATGGTAATGCTCTTTACATCAGGCACAACGGGATATCCGAAAATCGCAGTTCAGTCTTGCAAATATGCACTCGGCCATTACATCACGGCAAAATATTGGCACGGTGTATCACCGAACGGACTTCACTTCACAATTTCCGAAACCGGCTGGGGTAAAGCTCTTTGGGGTAAACTCTACGGTCAGTGGCTTTGCGAGGGCGCAGTTTTCGTATATGACTTTGACAGATTTGATGCAAATAAGATTCTTCCTATGTTTGCACAGTATCATATCACAACCTTCTGTGCTCCTCCTACAATGCTTCGTATGATGATTAAGCAGGACCTTTCAAGATTTGATCTTTCTTCAATTCAGCATATGACAACAGCGGGTGAAGCACTTAACCCTGAGGTTTATAAAAAGTTTGAAGAATTAACGGGTCTTCAGATTAAGGAAGCATTCGGACAGACGGAAACAACAATGGTTATCGGTAACCTTATGGGCTATCCGCATAAGATTGGTTCAATGGGTAAACCATCACCGCTTTATGATGTTCAAATTCTTGATCCTGACGGAAATGTATGTCCTGACGGCGAAACAGGAGAAATCTGCATTAAGACAAGCGAAAAAGTTCCCTGCGGACTTTTCTCAGGCTATTTCGATAACGAAGAAGCAACAAACAATGTATGGCATGACGGTTATTATCATACAGGCGACACAGCATGGAGAGATGAAGACGGCTTCATCTGGTATGTCGGCCGTGTTGATGATGTTATTAAGTCATCAGGCTACCGTATCGGACCGTTTGAAATCGAAAGCGTTATCATGGAGCTTCCTTATGTTCTTGAATGCGGCGTTTCCCCTGTACCTGACGAAGTAAGAGGTCAGGTAGTTAAGGCAAGCATAGTTCTTGTTAAAGGAACAGAGGGAACAGAAGAGCTTAAGAAAGAAATTCAGAATTATGTTAAGGAGCATACCGCACCGTATAAATACCCGAGAATTGTTGAATTCAAAACTGAATTGCCAAAGACAATCAGCGGAAAAATTCAGAGAAACAAGCTTTAATACAGTTCAATACAATTTTAATAATTACCATTGACAAAGAAAAAAAGTTGATTTATAATACTATTCAATAAAGGCGTTGAAGAAGAGTTCAATAACAATGTAAGCCTTCAGAGAGGTAACGGTTGGTGTGAGTTATCGGAACTGTTGTTTTTGTTGTAGCTTCTGAGCCGGGAAGAAGAAAGGCAAATGCTTAGTAGAACTTCTCCGTTATGGCTGCGTTAATGCATAGGAATTGTTTGATTCTGAGAGTGGTAACCGTAAGGTTGCAATTTGAGTGGTACCGCGGGTATTAAATTTTGATTTAACACTCGTCTCAAAGTAATTAACTTTGGGACGAGTTTTTTTGTCCCTTAAAGGAGAAAATGGTATGAAACAATTAACAGGTCTTGATTTGAAAATCAAGGAAATGGCTGCTCGTATCAGAGAGCTTCGCGAAATCACAAAGTTTTCAGCAGAGGAAATGGCTGCAAAGACAGATGTTTCGGTAGAAGAATATCTTGAATGTGAAAACGGAAACAGCGACTTGAACTTTGCTTTCATCTACCGCTGCGCGCAGGCATTCGGCGTCGATGTAACAGATATTATTGAAGGCGTCAGCCCAACGCTTCGTTCATTTGTAGTAACCCGTAACGGTGCGGGACAGATGATTGAACAGGCACACGGAATGATTTATTATTCTCTTGCAGGCGCATTCCAGAACAGAATTGCCGAACCGCTTTATGTTAAGTGCGATTATAATCCGGAGGCTGAAAACAGAGAAATTGAGCTTACAACTCATGACGGTCAGGAAATCGATATAGTTGTATCGGGACATCTGATGGTTCAGGTTGGTTCTCATAAAGAAGTTCTTAATCCGGGCGACACTATTTATTACGACAGCGGTACACCTCACGGAATGAGAGCTGCTCTCGGTGAAGACTGTGTATTCTATGCAATCGTACTTAATCCTTCGGGCGAGCCCATTCCTGAACTCAGCAATGCTCCTGCGCTTGTTGATACGAAAATCAAGATTAAGGAAGATAAAAAAGAAAGAATATATAAAAAATACATTGATGTTGAAAAGGATGAAAACGGAACTCCTACAAAGATAACATTTAAGAATCACGAACATTTCAACTTTGCGTTCGATATTATGGATGAAATTGCCAAGAAAGATCCGGATAAGCTCGCAATGTTACATATTTCAAGTGATAAGGTTGAAAGCAGATTTACATTCAACGATATCAGACATATGTCAAACCAGTGTGCTAATTATTTCAAGTCGCTCGGCATCAAGAAAGGCGACAGAGTATTGCTCGCTTTAAAGCGTCACTATCAGTTCTGGATTGCTATGCTCGGACTTTCAAAGCTCGGAGCAATAGGTATTCCTGCTGTTGCACAGCTTCAGGCACACGACTTTGAATACAGATTCAAATCGGCAGGCGTTACAGCAGTAATTGCAACTGCTGACGGAGATGTTACAAATCAGATTGATATAGCACTTGAAAACTGTCCCGAGCTTAATATCAAGCTTATTGTTAACGGCGAAAAAGACGGTTGGCGCAATTTCAATGAAGAATTTAAGCTTTACAGCAGTCACTATGAGCGTCCGGAAGACGCACCCGGCGGCGATGATTTAATGCTTATGTATTTCACATCGGGAACATCGGGATATCCGAAAATCGCTGCACATAATTATAAATATCCTCTCGGACATTTCCATACGGCTAAATATTGGCACTGTATTGATCCGGACGGTCTTCATCTGACTATTTCCGATACAGGCTGGGCAAAGGCCGCATGGGGTAAATTCTACGGTCAGTGGATGTGCGAAGGCGCTTTGTTCATTTATGACTTCGACAGATTTGACGCGGCTGATATTTTGCCTATGTTTGCTAAATATCAGATTACAACCTTCTGTGCTCCTCCTACAATGCTTCGTATGCTTGTTAAGCAGGATATTTCAAAATATGATTTGTCATCTGTTAAGCATATGACAACGGCAGGTGAAGCGCTTAATCCTGAGGTATATAAACAATTTGAACAGCTAACCGGTCTTCAGATTCTTGAGGGCTTCGGTCAGACCGAGGGTACAATGCTCATCGGTAACATGAGAGGAGCTAAGCATAAAATCGGCTCAATGGGCAAACCTGCTCCTATTTATGATATTGAACTTATCGACAAAGACGGCAATCCTGTTCCTGTCGGTGAAACAGGCGAAATCGTTGTTAATGTTAAGAACGGTGCACCGTGCGGCTTGTTTGTAGGCTACTACGGTGACGAAGAAAAGACAAAAGAAGTTTGGCACGACGGCTATTATCACACAGGCGACGCTGCATGGATGGACGAAGACGGCTTCTTCTGGTATGTCGGCCGTGTTGACGATGTTATCAAGTCGTCAGGCTACCGCATCGGACCTTTTGAAATCGAAAGTGTTATTATGGAACTTCCTTATGTCCTTGAATGCGGCGTATCGGCGGCTCCCGATGAGGTAAGAGGTCAGGTAGTTAAGGCAAGCATTGTTCTGACAAACGGTACAGAGGGAACGGAAGAGCTTAAGAAAGAAATTCAGGATTATGTTAAGACGCATACAGCACCTTACAAATATCCCAGAATTGTTGTGTTTAAAGACTCACTCCCGAAAACTACGAGCGGTAAGATTCAAAGAAATAAGCTTTAATCCTTGAAACGCCGATTTGACGGATAAAGGAGGTAATTATAATAGATTACAAAAGATTGACTGTCCTTTGCGGTCATTACGGAAGCGGCAAGACAAATGTTGCGGTAAATATGGCATTTGATTTAAAAAAGCAATATGACAATGTTGCGGTTGCCGACTTGGATATTGTTAATCCGTATTTCCGCACTAAAGATTCGATTGAAGATTTTAACGAGAGAAATATCCGCTTGATTTGCTCGGAATATGCTAATTCAAATCTTGATATTCCCGCACTTCCGCAGGATATGTATGCCGTTACAGACGACAAGTCATTAAAGGTTATACTTGATATCGGCGGTGATGACCGCGGTGCTTTGGCGCTCGGCAGACTTGCACCGAAAATAATCGAAGAAAATGACTATGAAATGCTGATGGTAATAAACAAATTCAGACCTTTGACTCCTGATGCGGATTCTACCGTTGAAGTAATGCGAGAGGTTGAATTCGCAGGAGGAATCAGATTTACGGGACTAATTAATAATTCAAATTTAGGTGAAGAAACAACTGCACAGGATGTGCTTGATTCGCTTGCTTATGCAAACGCAGTAGCCGAAAAATCGGGACTTCCTGTTGTTATGACTTCTGTAAAAGCAGATTTGTTTAAAGAATTAGAGGGCAGAGTTGATAATCTTTTCCCTATGGTTTTACAGGCAAAGCCTATTGTTTGATAATAATTTTTCAATATATATGAGAAGGAGTAATGATTATGGCAAAACTCACATTTAAGACAGATAACTGTAAGGGCTGCGGACTTTGTGTTGATGCTTGTCCGAAAAATCTTTTGCAGTTAGCTCAAGACAAAATCAATAAAAAAGGCCATCATCCTGCTGAAATAACAGCAGAGGAACAGTGCGTAGGCTGTGCTTCATGCGCTATGATGTGCCCCGATTGTATAATTAAGGTTGAAAGGTAAGGTGACAGACAATGGCAGATAAAGTTTTGATGAAAGGTAACGAAGCTATTGCCGAGGCCGCTATTATTGCAGGCTGCCGTCATTATTTCGGTTATCCGATTACACCGCAGACAGAGGTTGCCGCTTACATGGCAAAGAAAATGCCGAAAATCGGCGGTTGCTTCCTCCAGGCAGAAAGCGAAATTGCCGCAATCAATATGGTTTACGGCGTTTCTTCAACAGGTAAGCGTGTTATGACATCATCTTCAAGCCCCGGAATTTCACTTAAGAGTGAGGGACTTTCTTATCTTGCAGGCGCTGACCTTCCTGCACTTATTGTTAATGTTCAGCGCGGCGGCCCCGGACTTGGCGGTATTCAGCCTTCACAGTCTGACTATTTTCAGGCAACACGCGGCGGCGGACACGGTGATTATCATATGATAGTTCTTGCTCCTGCATCAGTTCAGGAAATGGCAGAGCTTACGGTTAAGGGTTTCGAACTTGCCGATACATACAGAATGACATCAATGATTTTAGCTGACGGTACAATGGGACAGATGATGGAACCTGTTTCACTTGATTTTGATATCAAGCCCGTTCCCGAAAAGCCGTGGGCAACAACAGGTACAAAGATGGAAAGAGAACATAATATTGTTAACTCTCTTTATCTTTCACCTGAAAAGCTTGAAGAAACAAACTTTGAGCGTTATGAAAAATATAAATACATTGAAGAAAATGAAGCAATGTATGAAGAATATATGGTAGAGGATGCTGACATTGTAGTAGCGGCATTCGGTATTGCCGCTCGTGTTTCAAAGAACGCAGTTAATGAGGCAAGAGCTCGCGGAATTAAGGTTGGTCTTATCCGCCCGATTACACTTTGGCCATTCCCGGTTGCCCCATTCAAGAAGGCAGCAGAGCACGCAAAGAAGTTTATTTCAGTTGAGCTTTCAATGGGTCAAATGATTGAAGATGTTAAACTCGCAACAGATTGCAAAGTTCCTGTTACTCTTTGCAACAGAGTAGGCGGTATGATCCCAAGTCCTGAACAGGTACTTGAAGCAATTGTTGAAGCTGACGGAGGTGTTAAATAATGGCAGTAGTATTTGATAAACCACATTCACTTATAGATGTACCGCTTCATTATTGCCCCGGCTGCACACACGGTATTGTTCACCGTCTTGTAGCAGAGGTTATTGACGAATTAGGTATTGAGGGCAGAACAATCGGTATTGCACCTGTTGGTTGCTCTGTTATGGCTTATGACTATTTTAATTGTGATATGATTGAGGCGGCTCATGGCCGTGCACCTGCAGTTGCGACAGGCGTTAAGAGAGCAGATCCTGAAAATAATGTTGTATTTACATATCAGGGTGACGGTGACCTTGCGTCAATCGGTATGGCTGAAACAGTTCACGCAGCCGCAAGAAACGAAAATATCACAGTAATTTTCATCAACAATGCTATTTACGGTATGACAGGCGGTCAGATGGCTCCCACATCGCTTCCGGGACAGGTTACACAGACTTCACCTTACGGCAGAGATACGAAGCATTGCGGTTATCCGATTAAGGTTTGCGAAATGCTTTCAGAGCTTGAGGGCGCCGAATATCTCGAAAGAGTAACGGTAAACAGCGTTAAGAATATTCGTACAGCAAAGAAAGCTATTAAAAAGGCTTTCCAGAATCAGCTTGACGGCAAGGGATTCTCTCTTGTAGAAGTTATTTCTTCTTGCCCGACAAACTGGGGTATGACTCCTCAGGCAGCGCTTAAGTGGATTGATGAAAAAATGATTCCTTATTATCCGCTTGGTTGCTATAAAGACAGAAGCGCAGAAAAGGAGGCTGAATAATATGAGTACAAAACAGTTCTTATTCTCAGGCTTCGGCGGTCAGGGTATCTTATTCTCGGGTAAGCTTCTTGCTTATAAAGGCCTTATTGATGAAAAACAAGTTTCCTGGCTTCCGTCATACGGTCCTGAAATGCGTGGCGGTACAGCATCTTGCTCGGTTATCATAAGTGATGACCCTGTTGGTTCACCGATTGTATCAAAACCGGATGTATTGGTTGCTATGAATCTTCCTTCTCTTGATAAATATGAAGATGCAGTAGTACCGGGCGGTATTATATTTGCTGATTCAACACTTATTGAAAGAAAAGTTAAGCGTGATGATGTTACGGTTTACTATGTTCCCGCAACAAAGCTTGCAAACGATAACGGTACACCGACACTTGCTAATATTATCCTTATGGGTAAAATCTTAAATGTTCTTGGCAATTTTGACGAAACATCAGTTCGCGCAGCACTTGGCAAAGTTATATCTGCAAGACACGCTGATATGCTTGAGGTTAACCTTAAAGCTATGCAGTTAGGCGCAGATTACGAATAAGGAGCAGTAAAAATGGATATTAAATTTGTTAAAGCAGATAAATTAAAAGAAAAACCCGATCCCTCAACACTCGGCTTCGGTAAAATATTTACAGACCATATGTTTATGATGGAGTGGAACAGCGAAACAGGTTGGCAGAACGCAAGAATCGTTCCGTTCGGTTACCTTTCAATTCACCCTGCATCAACTTGTCTTCATTACGGCTCTGAAATTTTTGAAGGCCTTAAGGCATACAGAAGAGCAGACGGTAAAGTTCAGCTTTTCAGACCTATTGAAAATATCCGCAGAATGAACAATTCGGCAGACCGTCTTTGCCTTCCTAAGATTCCGGAAGATATGGCAATGGAAATCTATAAAAAGTTTGTTGAAGTTGAGCAGGACTGGACTCCGTCAGCAGAGGGAACATCTCTTTATCTTCGTCCGTTTATGTTCGGCAACGATGAATCACTCGGCGTTCACGCAGTTCATAATGCAACATTTATGATTATTGCATCTCCTGTCGGTTCATATTATAAAGAGGGAATCAATCCTGTTAAGATTATGATTGAATCAGAAGATGTCCGTGCTGTTGTCGGCGGCACCGGTGAAGCAAAATGCGGCGGTAACTATGCTGCATCAAACAGAGCAGGCGAAAGAGCAGAGCAGAAAGGCTATTCACAGGTTCTTTGGCTTGACGGTGTTGAGAGAAAGTACATCGAAGAAGTAGGCGCAATGAATGTTATGTTTAAGATTAACGGCGAAGTTGTTGCACCAATGCTTACAGGTTCTATTCTCCCCGGTATCACAAGAAAATCCTGCCTTGAAGTTCTCAGAACAGAGGGCTACAAGGTAGTTGAAAGAAGAATTTCCGTTGATGAGCTTGCAGAAGCTATGCAGAACGGTACTCTTGAAGAAGCTTGGGGCACAGGTACGGCAGCTGTTGTTTCACCTATCGGTGAGCTTTGCTATAATGATGTTAAATACACGGTAAACGGCGGTAAAATCGGTGAGGTTACACAGCATCTTTACGATACACTCACAGGTATCCAGTGGGGTAAAATCGAAGATACATACGGCTGGACAATGCCTATTGACTGATTCGGTAATAAAAACACTTTTTAACGGCAGAAATTTTCTGCCGTTATTTTTTATACCTTAACAAACAGTCTTGTTATTATTGTTGTTGACACGGGGAACAATAAAATTTATAATCAAAATAACAAGTAATAAGTGAGGAAACCTTATGGAAACACGAATTTTCGTAATTGAAACCAAAAATACGCATTATGTTTTAGGTGTTGATAAAAACGGCAGAGTAAACCATATTCATTGGGGCGGAAAAGCCGATGCCGACGATTATGAAGTAACAGAAAATTGGGAACAGAATTCAAATCATTCAGAACTTGACTATACAAATTTCGAGTACACGGTTTTCGGAGGAACTATGTACCGCAACTGTGCCTTTAAATGTGAGTATTTTGACAAGTGTCGTGACAGCGTTTTTGCTTTCAAGGATGCAAGAGAAGCAGAAGGCGAGCTTGACATAATTCTTACAGATGAGCCGTATAATATTGACCTTGTTCTTTCATACCGCTATTCAAAGGATACAGATATTATCACAAGATATGTAACGGTAAAAAATAATTCCGAGCATACGCTTAAAATCGAAAAATTTATGTCAGCAGAGCTGACTTTGCCTGATTCGGCACCCTATGAAGTTAAAAATCCGAACGGCGCCTGGGGCAGTGAATTCTTGACCGAAACCACGCTCCTTAAAAACGGTACTCTTACCTTTGAATCAAGAAAGGGAACTGCGGGGCATACAAATTCTCCTTATGCTATTATGTCAAAAAATGCTGACGAGGAGCACGGCGATGTGTTCTTTGCCGCACTCGGTTACGGCGGAAATTTCAAGGTTGAAATTCAGCGGGATTTTGTAGGCATAACAAGAGCAATACTCGGTATATCCGACTTTGATTTTTCATATCTTCTTAAATCCGGTGAAAGCCTTACATCCCCGAAGGTGTATATGGGCTATACTTACGGCTTTGAAAAAATGAGTAATATGATGAATGATTTTGCCGTTAAGAATATCTTGCCTAAGTCCTTTGCCGACAAGCCGCTTCCCGTGTTATACAATTCCTGGGAGGCAACGGAATTCAATGTAAATGCACAGCAACAGCTGAAGCTTGCGAAAATTGCAAAGGAAATCGGATGCGAATTATTCGTTATGGACGACGGCTGGTTCGGCAGACGCTATAATGATTGGGGCGGATTGGGAGACTGGGTGGTCAATGAAGAAAAATTCCCCAACGGAATTGATGAACTCATAGACGGCGTCAATGAGCTCGGTATGAATTTCGGCTTGTGGTTTGAGCCTGAAATGGTACAGGATGATTCCGATTTATTTAAAGCGCATCCCGATTGGATATACCATTATCCTAACAGAGAAGCAATGAAATTAAGACATCAGCTTGTGCTTAATCTGACAAAACCCGAAGTCAAAGAATATGTTTTTGACTGTATGGATAAAATGCTTGAAAAGCATAATATCCGTTACATTAAGTGGGATATGAACAGACCGTTCTCTGAAATCGGTACGGAAAATCTCGAAAACGGTCAGGAACTGTGGCTTCGTCACACTCAAGCGGTATATGAAATAGCAGACAGATTAAAAGAAAAATATCCGTATTTACAGCTCGAGGCTTGTTCAAGCGGCGGCGGCAGGGCGGAATACGGCGCAATGGAGCATTTTGATATGGTGTGGACTTCTGACAATACCGACCCTGTTGACAGACTTGATATTCAGCACGGATTCTCATTGCTCTATCCGATTAAATGTATGAGAGCCTGGGTTACAGATACAAACCTGACCCGCAGACCCGTTACGCTCGATTTCAGATTTAATGTATCAATGCAGGGCTCGCTTTCTATCGGCTCTAATTTGCTTAATTTCAGTCAAGAGGATATTGAAAAGAGCAAACATTATGTTGAGCTTTACAAATCGTTCCGGGAAGTCATTCAGTTCGGCGATTTTTACAGATTGAGAAACTTTGACGAAGACGGTTACTATGCAACGCAGTATGTTTCAAAAGATAAATCAAAGAGCGTGCTTTTCATTGACTCAAATGCAAATTCATTCTTTAATAAGCAGTTCAGGTCAATTCATTTAAAGGGACTTGACCCGAATGTAAAATATAAGCTTACTGACGGTGAAAGAACGGTTGTTAAGTCGGGCGCATATTTTATGAACAAGGAATATGCAATACGCCTTGACCGCCCGTTGATGAGTAAAATAATAATTCTGGACAGAAAATAAGCCTGTAATCAATAAGCATTGAATTTTATGCTTGACACCGAAATTTCTTTGTGTTAAAATACTGTTCAAATATTGAAAATGCAATGAAGGAACTAATCGTTCTCCTCACTTCATTTCAGAGAGCTGTCGGTCGGTGTAAGACAGTATGAACGGAAAACGAGCCTCATTCTCGAGCAGAGTTGCGGAACTTAAAGTAAGCAACTACGGCTTGCCCCGTTACCATGGCAGGAGATTTGTTGGAATCTCGCAGAGAGGGCTTGAGTAATCGAGCCAAATAGGGTGGTACCACGGAAATTTTCGTCCCTGAAATCTTTTGATTTCAGGGGCTTTATTTTTTGTAAGACTTTCAGGCATTTTACTAAATTTTTAGGAGGTTTACTTTATGAGCATTGTAAGAATCAATGACGCTTCTATGAGACAAATTGCAAAATCGGGAGAGAATAAACTATCATTCAAAAATAAATTGGAGCTGGCAAAACTTCTTGACAGATTGGGAACTTCCGTTATTGAATTAGAAGCTATTGATCAGGTTAAGGCTGACTCGCTTTTAATAAAGTCTATCGCAACTTCGGTTAAAAACAGCGTTATTTCTGTTCCCGTTGAATTGAACAGAAACTCTGTCGATGTTACTTGGAACGCACTTCAAACAGCTAAAAAATCACGACTTGTTGTTGAAGCTCCGGTAAGCACGGTTCAGATGGAATATCTTTATCACAAAAAGCCGACAGCTATGATAGAGGCAATTAAGGAAACCATTTCAGCTTGCTGTGAATATACAAAGGATGTTGAATTTGTTGCAAATGATGCAACCAGAAGTGAAGTAAGCTTCCTCTATGAAGTAATTAAAGAGGCAATAGATGCAGGCGCTTCAACAATTACGGTTTGCGATGCGGCAGGTTCTATGCTTCCTGATGAATTTGCAGAATTTATTGAGGATATAGTAAAAAATGTTCCTGAAATCGAAAATGTAACATTGAGCGTATCTTGTTCGGACGCATTATCAATGGCAAACGCTTGTACGGTTGAAGCTGTCAGAAAGGGAGCAAGAGAAGTTAAGGTTGCAGTTTGTGCGATGAACGAAATTGCTTCATTACCCGCCGTTGTTAATGTTATAGCAACAAAGGGAAGTGCGTTTGATGTGACTTGCCCCGTTCAAACAGTGGAAATGAACAGGGTTGTAAAACAAATTGAGTGGTTGTGCTTCGGAGAACAGAGCAAGACATCACCGTTTGACAGCGGCGTAAGAGATGATGAGGATAATGTCATTCTTTCAAGCCATGACGATTTACCGGCTGTTCTTAAAGCTGTTGAGAAATTAGGTTATGAACTAAACGAAGAAGACGGAAATGCTGTTTGGGAGGCATTCCAACAAATAGCAAGCCGTAAAGAGCAGATAGGCTCAAAGGAATTGGATGCAATAGTAGCTTCTGCGGCAATGCAGGTTCCGTCAACATATAAGCTTGACAGCTTTGTTATCAACTCGGGTAACATTATTAACGCAACAGCTCAGGTTACTCTTATCAAAGAAGATAAAAAGATTGACAGTGTAGCAGTCGGCGACGGTCCTGTTGACGCGGCTTTCCTGGCGCTTGAACAGATTGCAGGTACTCATTACGAACTTGATGATTTCCAGATTCGCAGCGTAACACAAGGACATGAAGCAATGGGCGAAACCGTTGTCCGTCTTCGCTCAAACGGTAAACTGTTTGCAGGCAGAGGTATTTCTACCGATATTATAGGCGCAAGCATCAGAGCATATGTTAACGCATTAAATAAGATTGCATATGAGGAGGCAGAATAATGAAACTTTCTTTCTCAATAAGAGGTTGGCAAAATCTTGTATGGGATGAAATCGTTGAAGCGGCTGTGGAGTCTGAATTCAACGGCATTGAACTTTATGATGTTCAAAAAATTCCGGAACTTTTTGAAAAGACAGGCCCTCTTCACAAGTATAATGCAACAGCAACATACAGATTCTTAAAAGAAAAAGGAATTGAAATCCCGTGCATTGACTCATCCTGCGATTTGTCAAGTGACGAAGATTATGTGGATACAATAGCTTCTCTTATGGATACGGCAAAGAGCGTACATGCGCCTTATGTCGGCGTAGTTGTCCTGAACGAAAATGAATCAGTAGTCAGAGAACGCCTTGACAGACTTGTAGCAATTGCAGAAGAAAAGGATATCACTTTACTGATTAAAACCTCAGGCATATATGCAAGCACCTCACGCCTCAGAGATTTATTGGAGGCTTATGCCTGCGACCAGTTAGGCGCTCTCTGGGATGTTCATCACCCTTACCGCGACTTTGACGAGAGTGCAGATACAACAATCAAGAACCTTGGCGCGTATGTTAAGCATGTTCATCTTCGTGATTCCGATGACAAGGACACATACAACTTAATCGGCGAGGGCAATCTTCCCGTTGACGAATTTATGAGAGCATTAACTTCAATCAATTACAACGGTATGATTTCTCTTGAATGGAAAACAGAGTGGATAGAAGATTTATCCGACAGGAGT
This sequence comes from uncultured Clostridia bacterium, assembly GCA_945988915.1. Classification (GTDB taxonomy): domain Bacteria; phylum Bacillota; class Clostridia; order Oscillospirales; family Acutalibacteraceae; genus Fimenecus. Next base: position 1,411 of record CAMFTS010000018.1, on the reverse strand, counting down.
ATTATCTTCCCTCACTTTGTTAACTATATGCATCAGTATGAAACAACAAACAACAATAAGCGTCTTTATCCGAACCATGACGGCACAGGTCAGTATATCTGGAAAAAAGAAGAGCTTATAGATATGACATTTTCACAGGTGCTTGATAAAGTTGCCGAAGAATTCCCTGACCAGTATGCTTTTAAATATACAACACTTGACTATATCCGTACTTATTCGGAATTCCGTGAAGATGTTGATAAGTTTGCAAGAGCATTGGTGTCAATGGGTGTAAAGGCGGGAAGTAAGGTTGCTATCTGGGCGACGAATGTTCCGGCTTGGTACATTACTTTCTGGGCGACAACAAAAATCGGCGCAATTTTAGTTACGGTTAATACCGCATATAAAATTCACGAAGCAGAGTATCTTCTTCGCCAGTCAGATACGCATACCCTTGTTATGATTGAGTCGGCACTTGATTCTAATTATAAAAATATAATAAACGAGCTTTGCCCGGAAATCGCAACAAATGAAAAGGGCAAACCGCTTCATTGTAAAAAGCTTCCGTTTCTTAGAAATGTTATTACGGTTGACTTTAAAATGCCCGGCTGCTTAACTTTTGAAGAAGCTTTTGCAAGAGCGGATATGGTGCCAAAGGAAGAAGTAGCACGCATGGCTGCAAAGGTTAAGCCGACAGATGTTTGCAATATGCAATACACCTCAGGTACAACAGGCTTCCCGAAAGGCGTTATGCTTACTCACTATAATGTTGTTAACAACGGTAAGTGTATCGGTGACAGAATGGGACTTTCAACTGCGGACAGATTCCTGATTCAAGTTCCTATGTTCCATTGCTTCGGTATGGTTCTTTCAATGACATCGTCAATTACACACGGTTCAACAATTTGTCCTATTCCGTATTTCTCGGCAAAATCCGCGCTCGCTTGTATAAATCAGGAAAGAATTACTGCATTCAACGGCGTTCCGACGATGTTTATTGCAATGTTCAATCATCCTGACTATAAAAAGACGGATTTCTCATATATGAGAACAGGTATTATGGCAGGTTCAGGCTGTCCTCCGGAGCTTATGAAGAGAGCGGCTCAGCCGGATGAAATGAATATGAGAGGTATTGTTTCGGTTTACGGACAAACTGAATCATCACCCGGCAGTACACAGTCAACATGGACTGACCCGATAGAGCTTCGTACAGAAACCGTTGGCTATGCATTTGCACATGTTGAGTGTAAGGTTATTGACCCTGAAACAGGCGAAACTCTTCCGGCAGGACAAAACGGCGAATTCTGTTCTCGCGGATATAACACAATGAAGGGATATTATAAGATGCCTGAAGCTACAAAGGAAACAGTAGATGCCGAGGGCTGGCTCCATTCCGGCGACCTTGCTTGTATGAACGAGGACGGAACATACA
>CAMFTS010000017.1 GCA_945988915.1 uncultured Clostridia bacterium | reverse complement strand
CACCTAATTGAACACTCTTTGACGCCTGTTCATAATTCATTCCTATATCAACAAGGATTTCGTCGATTTTCGGCGTTTTTCTCTCGTCACCGTCAGCCTTAAGATGCGGAGGAGTGCTTATGATAACACCTTTGATTTCCTTTTGCGAATGAACGGTTACCTGCTGAGCACAAAGCGTTCTTTCATCAATACCGCCGCAAAATCCGACATGTAAAAAGCCTTCGGGTGTGATTGCCGTTACAATCAAGCCCACCCTGTCAATGTGTGCGTCAAGTAAAATCCCGTTTCCTGTGCCGTTTATTTCACAGATGAGATTTCCAAGCTTATCCGTATATGTTTTTCCGTATTCGCTTAAGTATTTTTCTGCAACTTCAACAGCCGCCTTTTCGGCACCGGGAGTACCTGTGCAAGCTGTTAAATTTTGAAGAACATCTAAAATTTCCATAAGAGAAATGCCCCCGAATTATATTTCAATACCGCCGACAGGTCTGATAGCAAGCACATAGCAGGAGCCCTCGCCGAAAACAGCCTCCATACCCGTCTTATATTCATCAAGCAAGCTGTTAGGAACAAATGCCTGAATTGTTCCGGCAAATCCGCCGCCGTGAACTCTCCATGCGCCTTTGCCTTTTAAAATTTCTTCAGACAATGCCAGCGCAACCGAAACAGGCTGAACATCTGTCTGCTTTGCAGCAAACACATTCTGATTGTATTTATATGAAGAGTCGCCGCTTTCGATAATATACTTTTTGAATTCCTCAAAATCATTTTTCTTAAGAGCGTCAACCTCTTTTAATACTCTGTTATTGTCATTAAAGAAATGAATTGCGCGAAGAACTGCACGGTCGCCGAGTTTTTCGCGAACTGCAGGTATATTCTTTTTGAATTCTTCTTCGTCAACTTCTCTTAAAACATTCTTGCCGAACTGCTGAGCGACGCTTTCCATTTCAACGCGTATTGCGGCATATTCATCGGTAAGATTTGAATGACTGCCTTTAGTATCTACAATGCAGAGTGAATGTCCGCAGGATGCAAAATCGAAATCCACCTTTTCAATTACAGGCTGTTTCGGATCCTTAAAATCAATAGTAATAAAACTGCCGACAGAGCATGCCATTTGGTCCATAAGTCCGCAGGGCTTACCGAAGAATTCGTTTTCTGCATACTGTGCGATTTTTGCAATAGTAACAGGATCAACCTTTCCGTCATTATAGAGATAGTTTAGCATGGTGCCGACTAAAACCTCGTATGCTGCCGAAGATGAAAGCCCTGAGCCTGAAAGTACACTTGAAGCGGTAACAGCATCAAAGCCTCCGACCTTGTATCCGTTATTCACAAAACCTTTTACTACACCTCTGACCAAAGCCGGAGAATGTCCCTCTTCTTCGGGATGAACGCTTAAATCCGAGATATCGACTACATCCATAGCATAACCTTTTGATTTAATACGAACAATGTTCTCGTCATTTTCAGAAGCAAGAGCAATAGCGTCAAGATTGATTCCTGCAGCAAGCACTCTGCCGTGGTTATGGTCTGTATGATTACCGCCGACCTCTGTTCTGCCGGGTGCGGAAAACATTCTTACTTCTCTGTCAGCTGAAAAAACAGAGTCAAAGTCGTCGGCAAGTGAGCAAAATCTATCATACTGCAACTTGATTTCAGAATCCGTAACATAGACTTTTTTTAATCTTTCGTCAAGTATTCCTTTTTTTAAATCTTCTCTTAACTGTAATGTTGTTCCCATAATGTTGAAACCTCCCGGAATTTTATTCTTCTCTTATTTTATCTTTTCTGTTAAACAAATCAATAAATGCGTTAATTCCTATCATTGCGATACCGGAAATCACGAAAATAATTACCAACGGAAGCATGAATGCAAGTGAGAACGGATTGAAAACATGCCGTCCGACCATGCTGTATGATATTATTTTAGGCAAAAATCCAAGCATGGATAAAAAAATGTACTTGTAAAAATCGAACTCCATAGCGCCGTAAAGCTGGCTTACCGTGTTAATGGGAAAGCTCGGAACTAATCTGAAGCCGACAAGCAAAGCGTCTTTTGCTGTTGAATCCGACTCAAGAATTCTGCGTACATTTTCATATCGGCAAAGGAATTTGTAAATAAACCCACTTCCGAGATGTTTGCCCCAAAAATATTTTATTGTGCAAAGGAGAACGAAACCAACAATATTTATTGCAGCTGCAAGCTCGGTCGGGAAAACCATACCTGCAATAACGCAAACAGCCGAAATCGGAATAGGTACAATCGCTTTTGAAATATAAATGAGCAAAATAGCTATAACCACAAGACCTTTATTCGGAATTCCTGCAATCGCTGCGTCCCAATCGTCAAGCATTTGTAAAAATTCTGCATATTTCACAGCGAACTGCTGAACCTGCATAAGCATTGTCAGACCCAAAAGGCAAAAGCCTATTAAAACGAGCAACAATCCGCCGAACATTAAAATTTTGCTTCGGGAAGCTGTTTTCATACTGTTTGTTGTCACCTCTTTCGCATAAATTTTCATTATAATTTTATAACATATTCTTTACAAGGTCAAGAATTTAAGCATTTTTTATAGCATAAAATACTTTTTAGTGTTCTTAATATGATTTTTGTGATACAATAAATATATTAAAACTCAAGGAGGAAATAATATGCCGAAAATAGTCATTCTTGATGCCTTCACTACAAATCCGGGTGATTTGTCCTGGGATTGGCTGACGCAATACGGAGAAGCTGAAATCTTTGACAGAACTCCGGCTGATAAAATAGTCGAACGAACAAAGGATGCAGATATTGTAATAACAAATAAAACACCGCTGAGAAAAGAAGTAATAGAGCAAATGAAGAATGTAAAATTTATTGCATTACTTTCAACGGGATACAATGTTGTCGATTGCAAATATGCCCGTGAGCGCGGAATTCCTGTTTCAAATATACCGGCATATTCAACTATGGCGGTTGCACAGCTCGTCTTCGCATTTATTTCGGAGCTTTGTAACGGAGTAGGACTTCACTCTCACGATGTAAAAAACGGCGGTTGGAGCAGTTGTCCCGACTTCTGCTATTGGAAACAACCGCTTGTAGAGCTTTACGGAAAAACTATCGGTATTGTCGGCTTTGGTAAAATCGGTCAGGCAGTTGCCGATATTGCAGAAGCTTACGGAATGAAAATAATAGCTTACTCAGGACATAAAACCGACCAATCGCACAGAAATAATTTCAAATGGGGAACGCTTGACGAATTAGCAGGCGAATCCGATATAATTTCTTTTCACTGTCCTCTCACACCCGAAACCGAAAATATGTTGAATTGGGAATTTATAAATAAATGCAAGCCGTCAGCATATTTAATCAACACTTCAAGAGGGCAGGTTGTTGATGAAAAAGCACTTGCCGAAGCGTTGAATTCGGGAAGAATTGCAGGCGCGGCTGTTGATGTGCTGTCAACTGAGCCTCCGACCGCGGATAATCCGCTGTTAACTGCGAAAAACTGCTATATCACACCTCATATTGCGTGGGCAGGCTATGAAACAAGGGCAAGACTTATGTCAATATTACAAGACAATTTTAAGGCATATTTTAACGGCAGTCCTCAGAATGTTGTCAACTGATTATAAAGTGTAAACGGCGTGAGAAATTCTCACGCCGTTATTTTATGTAAAGAAGGTATTATTAAACAAAAAACGCAGGGTAATTACTTACCCTGCGAATTTTATTTCTTTAAGCGCCTAAGTGCTTAAGTTGTGATTAGATATCAACCCAACCACTGTCGCCGCCCTCAACAGGACCGGTACCAACAGAAATTGTAATGATATCGTCAACATCATAAACTGAAACTTCAAAATCAGGCGCAGTATAAATTTGTTTCATCAAATTTTACTCCTCTCAAATTCAGCTAAATGTAAATTCAAAGGCAATTAAGCGCCTAAGAAAGCATTCTTAGCCATATCGTAATTTGTAGATACGCCTGCTACATATGATGCCGGATAGAAGATAACCTGTGGAGCACCGGAATCGTCAAGATACTTAACAAATCCCATGTATGTGATATCATAATCACATGTTGAGTGCTTAAGGTTAATAATAGCACCGAAGTATGCGTCTGAAGCATCGTCAGCCTTCTGAATGTAAGTTGTTTGAGCAGCTTCATAGTTTGCTGCAGGAGTGCCGTTTACAACGCCCTTAGCAACATCACCATCAAAGCCTGTTGTTCCCTTGTATGCTACGATACCAACTGACTGAATTGCATCTGTTGATGCAGAAGCAACGCCTGTGTTTGCAAAGTAAGCATCCCAGTCAGCGTCTGTAATTACAGATTTAACTCTGAGTTTGAAATCGTCAGCAACGCCTGCACCGTCCGGTGTGAACTTAACCTGCTGAGCAGCCTTGTCAACTACAGGACCAGCTGCGCCAACATGGATTGTTACGTCTTTGAAAGCGAACATAGTGCTTTCTGAGTAACCAAGATCCGCTGGTGTACAAAAACCAGCACCATAAAGACCATCGGCTAACTCGTCTTGAATGTAACAGTTGCCGTCATCCCATGAAGCACGGTTGAAAGCGATTGTGTAATCACCGGGTGCAGCTGTAGCAGAAACTCTCATCTTGACAGAGAAAAGTTGAACTCTTTCAGCAACTGCCGGAACATAGGTTGCACTATCTTCAGCAATGAAGTAACCAATCATCATATCTCCGTTCGAAACTGTTGTCCCCATGCCTATAAGCTCATGATGTAATGCTATCTGTGACATGCTATTATCAAATGCTGCAGCATGAGCAGGTGCCGCTGTGAAGCCATGTTGAGTAAGGTCAACACTGTCTGAATATGGTTCAATAGCGGCAGAATCATAGCCAAAGATATATTGACCAGCCATTTCAATACCAGGACAGCTAGATGATGTTTGACCATAGATTGTTAAAGTAATTTCGTCACCCGGGGCATATGTTGCTTTATCCGCTTCGACAGTAACTTCACAAACTGTATCGCTCGGAATTGCTGCATAAGCTGCAAGAGCAACGACGTTAAGAAGCATAGCAAGTATCATTACGATACCTAATGCTTTTTTAACATTTCTCATACGTTTATCCTCCAATAAAATTTTTATCAAAACTTAATACAACATTGTATCAGTATTATTGATAATATGTGTTTGCTTTAAAGTGTGCGTTAGCAAGTGTTATAACAGTTGATGTAGCACTAAACTGCTTGTTTTTAATGAAGTACTTAACAGCGGCTGCATCTGCTGTGTTAATCATATTCAACGCAGCTGCAGCTGTACCGGCACAGTTAGCTGCCATTCTCTTAACCGAGTTAACAGGTGCTACACTAGCGTCTTTGATTGCTGATTTTGTAGCAGAGGAATCCTTTGTATTAATCAATCCATTACCATCAACATCACCAAAGATGATAACAATGTACTTCTTGCTTTCTGTTGTGTCAGCATTCGTTACTGTAATGAGAGTACCTGTACCGAAACCGGTAGTACCGATAGTTTTTGTGAATGACAAAGAACCTCCGTTAGTAGCCTGGAGATTGTTTGTAAGGTATGTTTTTGTCGCAAATGTGTTTGCCGCTAACTGCGGGAAACCGTAAACAGCACCGTCATAAGCGCCACCAAAGGTCTTATGTGTGTCAATCTTAATACCGTTTGTTTCGCCGAGAGCTGTAAGTTCAAGGTCTGCAGGTAACATAGCAGAACCGATAGTAACATTAACGGTTGCAGCGTCTAATACGAGAGTCTGGCCAACAGTTGTGAGTTCAGCTGTTCTGGCATCAGAACCGTCGAAAGAACCGATATAGAGTTTACCTGTCGGATTTGTAGTTGTTTTCTGATCTGCAACTACAGCAACATCGCATGAACCTGCATCTGCAATAGCAGTAAGTTCAAATGTAAATAATGTTACGCTTGCGCCGTTGAGGTTAGTTGCAACAGGAGTACCTGTTGTATCAGGTGTAATAACAGCTGTAACTTTGCCTGCTTCTGTTGTGTTTGTAACAACTTCTGTTGTGCCTGCGCCGAAGAGGTCAGATGCAACAACATTACCAGCTGTGAAGAGCGCAGAGTCAAATGTAACCGGAATTGACATAGGACCTACGAAATAGTCTTCTGAAGCTGTAGCTGCAACTGTAATAGTGATTGTTTCACCATTAGCAATTTCAGTTTCTTTTGAAGCAGTAACTGAAATATTTGCAGTAGGAGTTGTCTTAGCAGCAAATGCACTAAGTGAAAGTACACTAAGTGCCATAACTATAGCTAAAGCAAGGCTCAAAATCTTTTTAGATTTTGTCATAATTTTTGCCTCCTTATTCTATTTTCCCAATTAATATACACTTAATCTTTAAAAATGTCAATAACAAATTTTTGACATTCACATTTTTTGAGTCACGGAACATCAAAAACAGCTATCACTCTGTCTTTAATCTTATCCCAATCGGCTGTGGTGCTGCCGATTCGGCAACCCTGCAGCTCAAAAGAAATGCTTAAGATTAAATGTGTTAAAGTAATATTCTTTTTAAAATGTTTTTTTGTAAGCGGTGGTGCCGATGTGGTGATCAACACCACCGCCCGTTTAATCAGTTAACCGAACTTTTTAATTAAGTTCAATTATTTTACCTGTGAAACTGCGTCATAACCTGCAGCTGCAAGTTTGATCTGAGCATAGTCATCAACATCAACAATACCGTCGTCTGTTGTATCACCAGCTGTTTCATAGATGTTAAGGAGTGTTGTAAGACGATTCATATGCTTGTTAACTTCGAATGTATCGAAACCGTCAATTGCGCCGTCGCCGTTTACATCGCCGTAGATAACTACGAAGTACTTAGCGAGGTCAACATCGCCAGGTCCCTTAACTGTAACAGTAGCACCTGTACCGAACATACCGTCCTTGTTAGCTGCGCCTACAAGAGTTGTACCTTCTGTTGCACAGTTAACCTTTGTAAGAAGTGTTTCGATAGATGTGATTGATCCCGGAACAATACCCTGAATGAATCTTACATCCTGATTGATCTGTTCAACTGTTGTTGTGTCTGTTGATTCAACAGCAACATCAACAACGAAGTTCTTGAGTGCTGCACGAAGTTTATCAGCAGCTGCGTCAACTGCTCTCTTGTTCTTGAGTGTAGCTTCTCTGTCATACTGCTGGAATGTAATAGCTGATCTTGAGTAAAGGATACCGTCGTGTTTTACACCGTCAACTGTAACATTATAGTCAACACCGAGTGCCTTAACGAGCTGTGCAAATGCTTCATCAGCTGTTACGCCATCAGCAAGCTTGTAATAAGTACCGAAGTACTCGATTACGTTGTTAGCCTGTTCAACAACTACATTGAGTTCGCGATCCAGGTAGCCATTGTCTTTCATTGACTTGTATTCATCCATAAGCTGTGTCTGAGCAACCATGAGTTCATACTTAACGTCAAATACTTCAGACTCTTTTGCTGCTGCATCATTGTAAACTGCAACTGCATTAGCATATGCTTCAGTATAACGTGCCCAAGAATCTACTGAGTAATCAGCTTCAACATATTTCTTAGCATCAGCAGTAGCAATTTCTCTTGCGAGGAAGGTCTTATCTGCTGCCTTGGTAATTCTCTTCATAAAGCCCATGTAGTAAGGAAGCTTTTCAGCCTGATCCTGAACTTCAAGGTCTGAATATGAAGGAGCTACCCAGTTTGCAATAGCTTCATTGTAAGCTGTCATTTCTTCAGCAGAAGGAGCAACAACAGTTGCGTTAATACCTGTCTTAATATTTGTATTTGTTTCAGCTGCAACGATTGCCTGAATCAAATCATAAGAAGCATCTTCATTTTCGATGCGGTCTGTAGGTTCAACAGGACCCTTTGCGCTATTGATCATTGCGCGAGCTTTTGTTCTTTCGTTCTCATACTTGAAGTACTCGAAGAGAGCGTAATCCTGGAAGTTGTAATCTCTGCCGTTCGGAAGATCTTCACATGCATCAAGAGCTTCGATAATAGGTGTAACACCTGTAGCTGCAACAACCTTAAGTCCTTTAATTGCATCCTGTAAAGCTGTCATCTTTTCAGCAATCTTTGCGTCTGTGTAGTTTGCTGTGAAATCTGCAGGGCTTGTGTCTTTAATTGCCTGAATATCAATATACTTACATGTATCAAGCATTGCTGCAAGGTATGTTGCCCAAGAAGCTGATGAGTAGTCAGATTCTGCACGCTTCTTAGAAACTTCATCCTCGTAAAGATCAATAAGGTCCTTAAGATCTGCATAATAAAGAGTTCCGAAGTCACCTGTTGCTGAAGCTGATTTTGAAGCTCCGGCAATCTTGCCTTTGATAGTCACCTTCATTGTACCAATGCTCCAAGCCTGGCCTGAAGGAAGAGTTGTAACATCAACTGTATCAGCTAATTTAACAGGATAAACATAGAAGTTGCCGGAACCGTCTTCTGCACCGTCTTTACCAAGCGTTTTGGTCTTAGTAAGCTCAGCATTATTTGCAACAAGGTTTGAGTTACCTGAAGTATATACCTGTTCTGTAAGTTCACAAGCTGTATCTCTCCAGTTTTCAAGTCTGTAGTTGATATTTTCAACCGACTGCTGCAATACTGCAGGATCTGTAACAACGTAATTGTATTCACTGAGCCAGTATCCGGCATTAACATATACTAAACCAGAACCAACCTTAGCTGACATTGTCTTATAGAAGCCGTCGTACTTGTTCGGAGAAACATACATATATGTGTTTGCTTTCTTAGCACCGCCGATAGCTGTACCGGTTTTGCCTTCGAATGAATAGTTAACACTAAGTGCAACAGTTCTTGGTGTAGTGCTTGTGTTAGTAAGAGTATAAGTAACTGATTCACCCGGTGCGATAGCATCAGTTGCTGCTGCACTGATTGTACCGTCATTTGAAGTAATACCTGCAAGTGTGATTGTGTAAGCACCGTCAGGAGAACCAAGATTGCTCTTATCAGTCTTGTTATCTGATCTGTGTTTCAAGAGCATACCTGATGAAGAGTTTTTAACTGTAAGTGTTTCTGTACCTGCAGTATAGTAGTAATTGGTTCCTTCTGAATTAGTGAATGTAAGTGTCGGGTTTGAGAATACCTGAGGATCTGTCTTCCAGCCTATGAAGAAGTTTACCAACGGAAGAATCGGATCAAGAAGACCGTTGTTGTATGCTGTGTAAAGCTTACCTACAAGAGTCTTAACCGTTGCCTTAAGGTTGTTGTGGTTAAGAAGTGTGGCTGCACTGTTAATTACAGCAGGATCAATAATGTTTGCATTACCGGCAACCTTGTAAAGAATGTTGTTAAGAAGGTTTCTGATAACAACTACAAGCTGGTCAATAATGTTTGCGCTTGTCAAAATTCCTGAAGGAACATTGAGGATACCAACGAGCTTCGGAAGATCAAGGTTTGAAATACCGTCAATAAGTCCACCCTTAAGGATAGCTTCTGTGAATGTATTTGAACCGTATGTTGTGTTGTCAAGACCTGTAGCGTTGAGAATCTGGTCAAGAGGAAGGAGTGTAAGAAGAACATTGTCAATCTTCTTAAGCGGGTTCTCATATGTTGTGAGGCTTACAGTTTCGCCAACATTTACAAGTCTGTTGAAATGCCAGCACCATTCAATATCTGTTTCAAGAGCCCAGTCAACAATCCAGTCAACCATGTATAACCATGATGCATTAGCGCTGTTAGCTGTACCGCCAACATACTGTGATGTTGCTGTGAACTTCATTGCGTCTGCTGTTCCTGATGACGGAATAGCACCAAGATTCTTCATTACTGCATAGTAACCGTTAGTATTATCGTCTTCACCAAGATCTGCAAGGTTACGAAGGTAGAACATACCAAGGTTAACGCCCATGTAAAGAATTGTATCAAGCCAATAGTCAGCATCTTTACCCGGAAGAAGTTTTCTTGTTTCATAATTTGAATAGATCATTGCATCAAAGTCGTAAGACGGCATAAGCTGTGTGCAAAGCTCACGAACTACTGCTGCTGCAACTGCAAGGATCGGTTCATTAACGATATCATCAGAGAAGCTGATCTGAGGCATTATCATCTTAATAAGCTGACATGCAACAGCGATAATTGACTGATGAACATCGCCTGTTGTCATCATAACATCATAGAACTGTGCTGTGTCATAGAAATCGCCGAATACTTCTGTCGGAGCGATTGTCATAAGATAACGAGCAGTGTTAAGAATGTTTGTAGGAACTTTGCTGTTGTCGCCTGCTTCCCATCTTGCCAAAACTTCTGCCTTATACTTGTCGCCGACACAAGTGTTGATTACTTTACGAACGAAATTGTTAAGATTCGTGAGAATTCTGCCTGAGCTGCTTGATGCAGGAATGAATTCATTCATAAAGTCATCTGTAATTACCCAATCCCAGTTAATGAGATCATAATATGTTGAAATGTTTGAAGGGATTTCGCCCTTAAAGTAAGTATCCTGGAATCTGTAATAAGGAACTCCGTTGATTACTTTATAATCTGAGTATTCCCATGTGTAGTATTCCTGAGCTCTTGTGAAGAAGCCATCAGGGTTACCTGTTGCTGATGCTTCAGCAGCAACAGCTTCGCTGCCCTTACCGCCGAGCTCTGTGAATACAACATCAAAAGCTTCAGCAATAAGCTTTTTAATTGAACCGTTAAGAACTACCGGTGCCATTTCAGCAAAAACATAAGGAATAAATCTGTAAATAAGATCAAGAGCGGTGTCTGTACCGTTGATCTGAAGTGAAAGTGTGCCGTTTTCAAAAGCATCTTTAACTGAAGGAAGCCAATAGCTTGACTGAATGTTGCCGTTAGCATCTGCTTTGCCGTCAGCTTTGTACCACTTAAGTGACTGGTCGCCTTCATAGCCTTCGGGAGCTTTATACAAATATGTGCCTGAGCCTTCAAATTCCTCTGTATCTGACAATGTGTAAGTAACTGTCTCTACATAGCCGGCTGCAGGATCACCAAGTGCACCGGCATACTTATAATCCCACTGAGTGATTTCTTTTCCGTCAGCGCTCTTAACAAAGTATCTTGTTGTGCCGTCTGCTTCACTTGGAAGCGGAAGAGTGTAACCAAGATCATTGCCTGCTTTGTCAACTCTGTATGATGTCCAACTCATCGGCTTTGTGAAAAGGCCGTTTACAAAGTTCTGAGCAACAGCAACAAGGTCTGATGCAGTATTGCCGAGAACTGCTCTTTGAGCAGCATCATCATCCTGTCTTGACATAAGCGGAAGTACTATTCCGTTAATAAGAACAGGAAGATTTGTAATTGCCTTGTTAAGTGCTGTCATATCACCGAGAGCTGAGCTTGCAACACCGAGGTCAAGTCCGTCTGTAAGAACTGTTTCAACCAAAGTAGTGTTGTTTGAAAGAAGCTCGAAAAGCTCAGCAACGATTGTAAGCTGATCAACTTTCTCTCTTGTCATGCCTGTCTGCCATGTGTTAACCTTAGCGTCTGCAATAACACCAAGCAAACCTTTAACGATTTTAACCAAGGTGTTATTAAGAAGCTTATAAACGTTATCAACCGTACCGCAGATGTTATTAACCGATGTAAGGTTGATTGTAAGTGAAAGACCTGCAACATTGAAAAGTTGACCCATATTAAGAGACGGATTTGCCATAAGAAGACCATCAAGTGAGTCAAAAAGGATTGACATTCTTTCTTCTGACGAAAGTCTTGTAACCGTACCGTATGGGCTGTAAGCGTCAAGAGCATCAAGGTTAGCTGCTGTTCTGTAGCTTGTCTTAGCAGCAAAGGCGCCTACTGAAACGCTTGAGAAAATCATGAGAACTGTTAAGAGAACGCTCAACAGTTTTACTGACTTTTTCATATTTTTTCCTCCTAATTTGTTATTACATTATAAATAATGTTAGGTGCATCCTTTTTAACGAATACCGACGAGGATGCCGCATCGGTTGTTTGCGACTGCGTTTGTTTCCAGCCTCTGACCGCCCTTAAATTAATACAAGATTTATAAAGGAGGTTTCCGCAAACACTGTCAAATTAACTCGGTTTGGCTCCCACCATTCCCACTTTTTAGAAGTCGGTGGGAGACGATGATACACACCCGAGTAAGCTTATTACCAAAGGATGTGTATCACAATGGGTAGGTGTGCTTTCCGTTAAAATATAACGAAAGCATAACGCAAGTGCTCTAAAGATTTAGACACTTCGCCCCATTACACCATTCCTATGGTTATACTGATTATAAAATTTTCTTATAAAAAAGTCAACAATTCATTCACACTTTTTTACCGTTTTTCCGATTTCCACAAATATTTTTGTGATTTTTGGGCAAAATAGGCAAACAAATTTGTCAATATTTCAATAAAATTATGAACAAAATGTTAATAATTTGAATATCGTCTTTTTTTGCACAAAGTTTTGAACATCTCGCTAAAATAATGAACAATTTTCCGGTATTTTGTTCTTTTTTTTGCTTTTCAATATCTTGTGTTTCAACTTATTTTTAAAGCGAAATATTGTATATTCAATATTTTAGTGTTGTCGGCATCCTTTTTTGTATTCAGCTTACAGCAAAAGGCTCTCCAAAAGGAGAGCCTTAACTTAAGCACTTGTTTTTACATATCCGTGAAAACAAGTTTTTTATTTTATAATAAGATCATTCTGTAACCAGCTTACGAAATCAAAACTTTCATCGTAGCCTACTCCGTCTATACAACAATATGACGCCACATATACATCAGATCCAAGAGTAAAATATGTTGCAGACGCATAATGAACAACCTTGTCTTCGGCAGAGAGGAATTTATATGTGTCACATATTGCTTTTGCTTTACCGTTGGCAATATTGATCGGCTCTCTTGTGTTCTCTGCTGTTTTGAAGCCCTCGTCAATATATTCTCCGTCATTTATTGCCTTAATTAATGCGGTATTCTTAAATGTTAATTCATCAATATATTCTTCTAATGTAGTATCTTCATCTAAGGTAGCGGCATAAACAACATTTATATAGCACTTGTCTTCTGTTCCGCTCTTCATAAGCCAACCAAGCTGGTTTGCTTTAAAGCCTTTCGGAACATTATATTTGAAAAGCTTAATTTCTACCGTATCATCTTCAATTATGGCATTGGTCGGCATATTAATAAAGTTTTGCTTTTGTTCTCCGTTTTCATCAGTAGCTATTTCTCCGTTTTTATCGGTCTGATAAACTAAAATATTGCCATTCTCGTCAAGCACCGTATTTCCCTCAGCATCTGTGACATAGGCATGCTCAAATCCGAGCTCATCTTTTCCAAGCTTGTAGCCCATATCTTTTTTACATGAAACGAATAATGTTGCAATTATAATCACCGCGCAAGCTACTGCAATTATTCTCTTTTGCATAATAAAACTCCTTTTATTCATCGCAAATATTCTTTGCCTTTATGTGAACATTATAATTTTTTATTTAAAAAAAGTCAATACAAGTCTTTACTGCTTGCTTTTAGGCTTTTTTCTTTTTTTATGCTTCAAATGTTTCTTTTCGACCTCTGCAGGTTCTGTGTTTTCTTCGGGAGGTGCAAAGTAACCGTCCTCAATCATTTCAATCACTATTTGAGCAATTTTCGGATCAAACTGCTTTCCGGCTTTCTCCTGATATTCTTTAATAATCTGCTCGTGAGTGAATGTGTTGTTGTATCCACGCAAGGTAGTCATGGCGTCATATGCGTCCGCGGCGCCGATAACCCTGCCTTCAAAGCTTATAAGGTTACCGCTTATTCCTCTTGGGTATCCGGTTCCGTCATACTTTTCGTGATGATCGCGTGCGCCGTACTGAATATTCTTTATAACAGGCATATCCGAAAGGATTTCCGCACCCACGGTTGTATGCGTTTTCATAATTTCATATTCTTCATCGTTAAATTTTCCCGGTTTTTTAAGTATGCTGTCCGGAATACCGATTTTACCGATATCGTGAAGCAATGCGGCATAATATAGGTCGGACAAACGCTCTTCCGCCACACCGTACCGTTTTGCAATCTCAACAGAATATTCAGCAACACGCTCCGAATGGCCCTTTGTGTAAGGATCCTTTGCATCGATAGTCTTTGCGAATGAATGCATTGCTTGTTCTGCAATCGCTAATGATCTCTTGTGTTTCTTTTTGTTACGATAAATTCTGTAAGAAAGGAAAAGATAAATCAGCGGTGCTATCAGCAAAACAGCTAAGAAAGCCGCAAACATTCTGAAGAGTTTAACTTCAACTACGCTGTACTCTTTGTTGATTACTATATATTTCTTTGATAAAACATCGTTTGTATCGCTGTCAATCAGCTTGATTTCAAGTGTATTCTCTCCACCGTTTAAATTTGTGTAAATAATCTCGTTTGTTTCGTTTAATTCAACAGTAGAATAATTTTCAGCGCTGTTGAGTTTATACAATAATTTATAGTCACGGTCAATATAAAAAGATATTGCAGAAGCACTTATCACAAGCCTGTTAACATCTGAGCTCAGAGAAATTGAATCGTTTTCAACTGCTACATTTTTATCGTCGGCAATAATGCTGTTTATTGCAAGTCTGGGTGATGATCTGCTTATTTTATAATCATTTGTGTTAATTTTCAGTACCCCGGAATTTGTGCAAAGATAAAGCATTCCCTGATCATCCATAAAATTGTAAGCTTTTGCTGCAATGTCGGACACAAATCCGTCTTTACCGGAAAGAACATCAACATTAAGCTCTTCGTCAGCATTAAGAAGGTTGTTCTCATCAGCAACAATTATTTTATCTGATGTTATTATCCAAAGCTTTCCGTTAGTGTCGTGAAACAAATCAAGAATACTATGTGTTAAATTTAATTTGCTTATCGGGTGTCTTACAAAATCAGAGTCACAATAATAAAGAATTGAGCCGCAACCAAGCCACAGACCTTTTTGGTCATTGCTTTTCAGCATTGCTTTTATTATACTGCCCGTACCGTTGAAGGTATTGCCGAAAGGAATTACCTTTCCCTCTTTAGAAATACGGTAACCGCCGTTGCTTTCGGTTCCGATTAGTAATTCGTCGGTTAAATCGTTAAAAAATATCTTGACAACATTGCCGGCAACGCCGTTCTCTTCGTTATAATCTTTAACAAGCACCCTGTTTACATCAATACCGAGACCGTCATTATATCCAAGTCCGACATAATAGTCCTGCATAATGCAGATTGTATTAATACTGTCCGATACCAAATGGTCTTTTTTTGTATATTGCTTTAAGCCTTTACTTCCGCCGTAAGCATACACGCCGTCTTCGTCTGTTGCCACAATGATTCTGTTCTCGAGCGTCAGCTTTATGTCGTTAACCTGTTTTCCTTCAAGTGCAGCAGTCAATTCATTTGATACTTTTTTTCCTGTGTTCTCGTCAACACAAAGTAATCCGGTGTCAGTACCTATATAAAGGATGTTTTCATGCTTAAAAACACAGTTAGCAGAACAAGTCGGCAAGCTGTATTCTTCGTTAACATCTAAAAACGCACTTTTGCCCATCTGAAGCAAGCCTTCGCCGTTGAGCGAAAGCCAATAATTCCCTTGAAAGTCCAAACAAACAGCATTTGCATTTATCCCGTTAAAATATGTACTTTCCGTGTATTTATTTTTACTGTCAATACAGCCGATTCCCTCATTGCCGATTACTAAGCAAGATCCATTGCTGTCTAAATAGAGCCTGTTGATTGAAGAAAAAGAAGTTTCAATGACATTCCAGTCTTTTTTATCTGCGGCAAGATCAACATCTATAATCACACCGTTACTTGTACCTATTCTGTAAATTCTGTCTCTCAAATAGTATGCACAAGTTATGGTTCCGTTTTCCGCGTCTTTATAATCTTCGACTTTAACAATCTTTTTATCAAAAACGGTAATTACTTTTCCGGTTTCAGTAATGCAGATCAATTCATTTGTTTTTTTATTAACCGTAATAGTTTTGGCTTGTATATAAATATTATCAGGATTTTCAAGTTCTTTAATCTTTCCGTCTTTTTCAACAAAGAACAGTCCGTTTGAAGTTGCAGCCACAATAGTTCCGTCATTTAACTGATCAATATCTTTAACCGAGCAAGACGATGTAAATTCGGAGTTAACAATCTGTTTGTTTTCACTTGATGTCTTGCAAATTACACCGTCATTATCTGTTCCTATCCAAAGGTTATTGTTTGAATCAACAAAGAAGCATCGTATGTCTGCCGCCAAAAAATCACTATTGGTATATTTATTCATAAGTTCAAAGGTTTCGCCGTCATAACGCACAAGTCCGCTTGCAGTGGCAAACCACATATAGCCGTCAGCTGTTGTTGCAATATCATAAACCATATCGTCCGGCAATCCGTTTTTTGTGTTATAATAAAGCTTAAAATATTTCGCAGTGTCATCGTTTACAATATTTGCAGGCGAGGCAAAAGCAAGCATTGAAAAAATGCTTGTAAAAATAAGAAATAATGAAATTATTGCAAGAATCCTTGCCGTAATTCTTTTTTTCATATTCTGCTCCATTTTACATATATATACATTTAATTGTACAATTTGTATATGCCAAATTCAATTATCACTTTTACTAAATTGAATTAATTATTATTAGTAAATTCAAACAAAAAGGCCTTAAAGAAAAAAGCCCGCAGCATTACTGCTACGGGCCGTTACTATATTACATTACGGGGATAAAACTAACAATTTTCTTTATTATTGTGCTGCTTCGGTTGTACCGACTTTATCAGCGATTCCATTGAAGAAATCCTGAGCGCTTGAGCCAATACCTTCTATTGCATCAGCTACACCCGAAGTATCCACGCCTCCGCCAAGACCACCGATATCAACATCGCCTAAACCGTCAGTTATGCCTCCAAGAAGTCCTGTGATAGTTCCGAGTATATCGCTTGAGCCATCACTTGAATCTGAAGGAGCTTCTGTTGCAGGGGGAGCTGCTGTAGTAGGAGCTTCCGTAGTAGGAGCTTCCGTAGCAGGAGCCGGAACTGTAACAGTAACTGTAACTTCCTTTTCAACTACTCTTTCAACAACATTATCCACAACTACTGCCTGCGGTTCAACTCTCACGGTCTTTGGACCTTCTTTTGAACCGGCAAAATAAACGCAAGCTGTAATAACAATCGCTAATACAACAGCAAGAACTCTTGCTCTTTTCTTACGACTGTTAAGCTTTTTTTCCGCAATCTGTTCCGGAGTAAGCGGAATTTTATCTTTTTTAGCCATTATAATTCTCCTTCTGTGTTTACAGAAATTTCTCTAAATTAATA
>CAMFTS010000016.1 GCA_945988915.1 uncultured Clostridia bacterium | reverse complement strand
GTGGCTTGCGGTTACAAGGGAACGGTTCAGAAATCTTGAAAAGAAAACGGTTACAATCGAAGAAAAAATGGAAGAAATACGAATTGTCAACCGTGCCAAGTGGCTGCTTATTGACAGCCTAAAGATGTCTGAGCCTGACGCTCACAGATACATTGAAAAACAGGCTATGGACAGATGTGTTTCAAAAAAGCAAATCGCAGAAAGTATAATTAAAACTTACAGTTGAATCTTACATACAAAAAAGATCAGCTCGAAAGAGGTGCTCTTTTGCAGTTCATTAAATATCTTTTCGGTATGCACCGATAATAATCAGTTCTCCGTTTTCAAAGCGAAAAAATGACTACCCGAAAAAGAGTTTTTCTCTTCTTCGGGTAGTTTTGTTTTATTCTGTTACAAGCAGATAATTTGTATACCGTATTTCTTATAGAAATCATTGTTTTTCCGCCGATAAATACTCAACTATTTTATGAGCGGCAACATTACCTTCGCCAACGGCCTTTGCAATTTGATACGGTCTGCCTGTGCAATCTCCTGCCGCAAAGCAGCCTGAGATATTTGTTTCGCAATTTCGGTTTACAACAATATGTGCGCCGTTCGTTTCAAGTCCTTTTAAAACAGTGGAAGGTGCGACGGCACTGCGAAGGAAAAACGCTCCGTCAACATTTATTTTTGTACCGTTTGTCAATTCTATGCCTTCAACCTTTTTTTCGCCTAAAACGGCCCTCATCGGTTTTTTCAATACCTCAACATTAGGTAAGTCAATTTTTGAATCGTTATAGGTTGTGTAAAGATACACCTTGTCGGCAAGTTCGGCAAGATATTCAACCTCGTGTTCATATCTTTTTGCACCGCAGAAAACAGAAATTGTTTTTCCCTTGTAAAGAAAACCGTCACAGGTTGCGCAATAGCTGACGCCGTATCCTAACAATTCCTGCTCGTTTTTAATTCCCTTTGCAGGAACGGAGCCGATAGCTAAAAGAACGGTTTTTGCCTTGTATATTTCGTTATCGGCAAGCACCATATAACCGTTTTTATTGTGACTGATTTGAGTTACCATTTTGTCGGTAAGCTCAAGACCTGCCGTATTGATTTGATTTCTGAATTTTTCATTCAGCTCCTTGCCGCTAATCATTTCAAAACCGGCATAGTTTGCAATCTTTTCAGATTTTTCGACCTTGTCGCTGAGCGTATTTGTTCCAAACCAAACAATACTTTTATTATGCACCTTGAGGGTCAGCGCGGCAGAGAGCCCCGCAGGACCTGCGCCGATGATTGCAACATCATAAATATCAATTATTTTTTTTGATTCATTGTTACTCATATTCATATAATCACCAACATAATTTTTATTATCGATTTCCCTGTAATCTTTAAGCTTATTATATAATTTCAATGCCGATTATTGCTACGCTGATTTTATCACAAATTCGTACTATATTCAACACATTCGTAATACCGTGTTTGTAAGCGGAAGTAACCGGAGGGGTGGTTTGCAACATAGCAAAAAAGTCTTTGCATCCATACCGCAGGTATGTTCGGCAACGCAAAGTAAATTATCGGAAAAATCCTTGTATTCTTGGCTGTCCTTTTTCATTGAGCCGTCAGAAATCCATTACCTTTTCAATGCACAAATGTTTAATAATTGCTCATTAAGTATTTTTACAAAAAGGATATAATACTATTTTCTTGAATTAAAATCCTCATTGATTGCTTCTGACCAATCTGCAGTCAGCGGTGCACAGGCTCTTAAATTACAGCAAGCAGTTGCAACAGTATCATAAACGAGCTCTGTACCCTGTCCGTCTGCGTGATAATTGACCGCTCTGTCCTCGTTAATTCCGAAATGCTTGGCAGTTTCAACTGCATCAATGTTGGCACCTATAAAAAGAAATTCCCAGCCGTACTTTTCTTTTTCGTGCTCTATCATCTTTTTCACCTGATCGCTTGAATACTTTTTACTTGCATTTTCATATCCGTCGGTAATAATGACAAACATTGTATGCTCGGGAACATCCTCTTTCCTTGCATACTTATGTATATTCTTGATATGATGAATTGCACCGCCGATAGCATCAATAAGTGCAGTACAGCCACGAACGAAGTAGTCATTATCCGTCATAGGCTTGATGTCTGCAAGCTCAACTCTGTCATGCACAACCTGAATTTCATGGTCGAATAGCACAGTTGAAACATAGCATTTGCCATCTTGCTTTTTCTGCTTTTTAATCAGTGAATTAAAACCACCGATTGTGTCCCTTTCAAGACCTGTCATTGAGCCTGAACGGTCAAGGATAAATACCATTTCTGTGATGCTGTTATGAGTTTTCGTATTTTCTTTCATAATAAAATCTCCTTTAATGATAATTTGTCTTTCAACTGACAACATCATTATAGGAGATTTTCATTTTCATTTGGTCGCCTTGAAAGCGACATTATGCACCAAGCAGACTTTGGTCAAAGGCAAAGAGTGCCTCGTTAATTTCAAAGATATTGTAATTTTCTCTCTTAATAAAATACTCGATAATTACATCAAACTTGTTACTGTGAGAAAGGGCAAAGCCGGCCTTCATAAGCATTTCGTTAGTTTCCGCAAGGCTTAGCTCTAATGCAACGCAAAAGGCAATAACAGTAGGTTTACTGGGTTTGTAGTCAGGATTTGAGCGTATTTTAGAAAAAAGCTTTCTGTCAATATTAGCTTTTTTGTAGCATTCAATGTCTGTCATACCTTTTTCATCAATTTTTCTGAGAAGCATTTGAGAAAAGCTTTCATCAAGAGTAATGACAATATCGCTAAGGTCGGCGGCATCCTCAAATGAAGGCTGTGACATCATCGGTGCTTCCGTACAAGAACAACAGTCCTCTTCATCAGCGAGAAATCTTGTCTGAGGCAAAGGCATACTTTCGTCGATATTATTTGTTCGCCGGTTGTAATACTGAGAATGCTCTGCAACATAGTTATCATCTATGTACTGCGCAATATCCGTCAACAGCTTACTGCTTGTGGCAAGGGCGTTTTTATTGTAAACAACGATATATACAAGCATATCATTATGCATTAAAAATTCTGCAACAGTTTCAACTGCAACCTTAAAGGCTTCATCCATCGGATAGCCGTAAACACCGCTTGATATAAGCGGAAAAGCAATAGACTCGCAATTATTTTCCCTTGCAAGATCAAGAGAGCTTTTATAACAGCTTTCGAGTAGTTCACGCTCGTTATTGTTACCGCCCTTCCATTTAGGGCCAACGGTATGTATTACATATTTACAGGGCAGGTTATATCCTTTAGTTATTTTAGCCTGTCCTACCTTGCAGCCGCCTAATTTCATACATTCAAGAAGTAATCCTCTGCCTGCGGCCTTATGGATAGCACCGTCAACACCTCCGCCGCCTAAAAGCGTAGAGTTAGCGGCATTGACTATCGCATCACACTCAACCTTTGTTATATCATTTCTAATAATCTGTAATGGCATAATTCACCTCATAAAAAACACTGATTTTTTGAATATCTTTTTGTAGCTGATAATCGAGCTTGAACCGATGACCTATATAAGAAATGTTCTTAACTGTACCATCTATCTTGTTTTTCAAAACGATAATAACATAAGTAATAGTTATTTTCAACTATCTGAATAAATACGGAATGAGTATTGTTGAGGTTTAGGCTTTTTTAACTGACCTCAACAAAGCTTAACTACCATTCAGGTTATCTCGGCTTTTGATAATGCACGATTTTAAGGGCGGTTGAGACAATTTGGCAAAAGAAAAGAGCAGGTTTTCTAACCTGCTCTTTTGAGATTCGTGCACCTTTTTGAACCTAGCATTTTAACCAATCTAATGCTCAATTGGAATATAATGAAATAATCTTGCGATTATGAAGTATTTTGTCTAACGACAAAATATGAAGTGAAATTCGCCCATAATATTTGCGAAGCAAATATTTCATAGCGCTGGCTATTTCATATCCGCAGGATATTTCACTCGCCGCAGGCGAATTTCATTGAAAAAAGCACTTCCGAAGAAGTGCTTTTTTCATGGAGCTGGTAATCGGACTTGAACCTATCAGTGCCGAAACAAACGAAGGTTTAAAACAGGCATAATAAACCAAACCTTTTCAAATTCAACTATTGAGAAAGCTTGGTTATTTTGTTTGAATTTCGACAATTCCCGTAAAAACCATATTTTTTTCTCGCTGAAAATCTTGCTAAATACGCCGACTTGCGATAAAATTACATATGTATTAGTAATCATTGGAACATTAGCGCTCTTATATAACCAGAAAGATATTAAGTGTAATTGCTAAGCAAACTGATATTGTGTATGAGTCTGACGGTGAGAAAGCAAGTACAAAGAATACATCTACAAGATCTAATGGTCATATTACATCCATAGTCAATATTAACTAGGATGACGAGTTTATCATAAAACATATTTACGATGACAACGGAAACAGCAATTAAGATATTGTATAATAAAAATGATAAAAATATCAGAGTGTTCGATTTTACATACGAAATCATAACCGTAGGTAGTGGTGATGAGCACAGTAATATAGCTAATAAAAGCAACTTATCAAAAGACCGTGTCGTAAGCGAAGGAACTTATGAATGATCGAAAAGATAACAAAATGAAAGCCGGCGAAAACATTGGCTTTTGAGTTTTACAGCTTTTTATTTAAAATCATTGCGGAGGTAGATAAAATGAAATGTAGTAAGTGCGGAAAAAAGCTAAAAAACCAGGTGGAATTTTGCCCCAATTGCGGTGCAGAAATACTTCCTAAAAAGCAGAATGCCCGTAAAAGTTTAAGCAAAAAGGCCAAGACTGTAATCGCATGTGTATGCATTGTTGCATTGCTAATCAGCGGAACCGTCGGCGGATTATACTTTTTTAAAAATCATACTGATAATCTTACAGACCTTGATAGCAATTACATATCTTTTACGGAAGGCTTTACAGATGTATGCGTAACCGATGAAAAATCAGCACTTGAGGCAATAAAATCTGTTGAGGGTGTTATCGGTATAGAAAACGCTGATGATGAGTTAAAAATCAGCAGTACAAATACCGTAGACAGTGATACATATTATAGATTTGGGCAGTATTATAACGGCATTCCTGTGTACGGAAGAGATATTGTCGTTGCAGCTGACGGGGACGGCACTGCTTTGGCACTTACGGGAAATTTCGTAAAAATTGAAGATGTTCAAAAATATGATTTAGATAAAATTGATAAAGATAATACCGTAGTTTATGGCTTGAACCCGTCTAAAATATGCACGGTATTATGCGAAAGTATAGAAGGTGAAGAGTATCTTGTTTTTACTGATATAAAAACAGGTGATGTTGTTGACCGCTTATGCATAACATACACGGCATCTGAAAAAAACTATCCGTATCAGGAAGCGGACGGTACATATTCTTTGTACGATTCAAAAAGAAATATCAGAATACTGAATTCTAATGGTAAAAAATTAGAAAAGACAGATTTTTTACCGGTTGAAGATGGCAAATATCAGCGAATTTTTTACACCGGTAAAAACAAAGATAAGCGTCAGAATATTTTTTCTAATTACTGGGGCAAATGTGAGATTGAATATATTGTAAACGATAATATTTCTGTAGTTAAAGCTAACGTTGTTGACGGTTTTGATTCATCTGCAACACAATTAATGGACAATGTGGCTTTAACATATGACTTTTATTATGAAAAGTTGGACAGAAGCGGTTTTGATGACCAAAACGGTTTAATCTTTGCATCGTATAACGATAATTACGATAACGGCAATAACGCATATGCTTCTGTGGGATCTTTAATTAGCTTTGGGAAGCACTCAAATCTGAGTGTGGATTTAATTGCTCATGAGTATACACATTCAGTGGAATTTATGATTAGCAATATGAGCTATGAAGGTAAGTCCGGTGCTATTATGGAAGGATATTCCGATATTTTCGGCGAAATAGTGGAAGATTATGCAGACGGTAAAATGAACAACAACTGTGATTGGATTAATGGAAACAGAAATATAAAAGAACCTCTTAAAACAAAAAATCCCGAGATATATGAAGGAAAGAATTGGAAAACCACCGAAGATAAATTAGATAAAGAGGGTAACAGCAAAAATGACCATGGTCATGTTCATAATAACAGCACTGTTATTTCTCACACGGCATATTTAATGAATATTGGCATTGACGGAACGGAAAGCCAGAAAATAGATACCGAAACGCTCGCAAAAATCTGGTATAAGGCTTTATTTGTTTTGCAGTCAGATGCAACCTTTTCTCAGTTAAGAAATGCGGTGGAATTATCTGCAAGAATAATGAAAGAAAACGGTGAATTAACAGAAGAACAGTATAGTGCCGTTTCGCAAGCATTTGAAGCGGTAGGAATTTCTAATAATGTATTTACTTATTTTAAAACCGTAAAAAATGATTTCGATCTTCTTGTTCTTAATCCGGAAGGTAAAAAAGACTTAGAAGCAAAAATAAAAATATACAAGTGTCCTAACAGCTTTTTTGCTTTTCCCCTTGAATATGATACTGAGAAAATGAATTTAGTCGAAGAAACTATTTTTAATTCTCTTTCGCCGGATATAGGAGAACATTTTAAACTTGATAATGGAATATATATAGTTGAAATAATTGATAATTTGTCTGATATTAATGAATCAATAAAAATGGAATTAAAGGTTGACGGCAATGATGAAAAGGCAATCGATAAGATTACTGTATACACGGATTTTAACGAGATCACTACAGTAATACTCAACAAAGAACAACAACCCAAAAGATTGATTGCAGATGAAGATGATTTTGAAGAGCTTACACTACTTTTAAAGAACATTGATATTTGTGGTTATCCGTTTGAATACTCTGCAACTGATCCGCAGGCATATGAAACAGTTCTGTCAGAGATGTTAGGTCCTTATACCACAGTACCTTTATATGAATACATATACGGTAAGGAGGCTGTATATGTTGATGCAACTAATGGTTGTTTTAAAGACTCACCAGAGGCGGAACATGACCCGTTAAATAAATTCGGCGATTTTTATAGATACGGAAAGGTTCTAGCTGATGAAATCGATTGGATAATTAAAAACGTTTTCAATATTTCTCCTGACAGATTAAATGCTACTATTATGAATGGCGAAAATTGCTTAGTTTACTATTTTGAGAACTATTATTATTTTTCCTGTGGTGATGGCGGCGACGTTGGTGTATATCCTGTAATTAAAAACAAGAGCGTTGATGCAAATAACATCTATACCATAAAATATGATTTAATTTCAAAGGGTGATAACTTAACATACGAGGGTACCTTTGAAATTGTTTGTGAACTTAAAAGTATTAGTGGAAAGAGACAATGGTCGTTTACTTCTATTGTTGATAAATCTCGAAATGAAAACTCGCAATCCGAAATAACAAATAACAACACAGAAAATAAAAAAGATTCTTATGTAGGCAATCAGACCGCTGAACAACTTAGAAAAAGTATTATCGGTTACTGGGAAGGGTTTGACTCTACCTCAACATATGAATTTACGGAGGACGGAACAGCATATTGGTCGTCTCAAAAACAGCAACCGGGAAATTATACAATATCCGAAGACAAAACACTAACAATCTCTTTCCCTTGGACAACCAATCGATATACTTGGAGCGACTTGTCGTTTGATGAATTCCACAAAGATCATGACCATGACGAATATTTTTGGTATATGACCGATACGGGCGTGTTAATGCTAAATGGTACGAAATATTACAGAGATGGTATAATTATGCATGATTACAATACATCAGGGGATTTATTAGCCCATATATCGGGAGTATGGATTGATGAAACAGGAAATAGAGAATATCGAATTTTTGATAACGGTAAATGGGAAGAAAACAGAGTTGTCCTTGCTAGTAAAAAAATGCTCGTTTCTCGAACAAATCTTGACAGCGGAACGATAAATCTTGTGGATGATTGTACTGCTCAATTGGTGCAGGATGTTCATTCTGCAATGCAAATTCCCGGTTTAACAGAGCTGAAATACGATAAAAAGCAAGATAAAATTTATATCGGTGGATCTAACAACTGCTTTTCAAGAGCAAAGTATGAGTAGGAGGTCTATACCAAAAGGATTTGTTCAATATAAATGACAGATTTGCTGAGTGCTATTCAGTAACATCTATCTTGAAGAATAGTTGGATTAAAACCTACAACCTGCTCATATGGTATAATATTGGCTTTAACAATTATTTGTTCTTTTATGTAGATTTTAGAAAACACTTGAACATTTTCATAGAACTATTAATGAGCCAATCTGCTTTTTCATGTGTTGTAATGGCTTGCTGAACAAAGCAAGAAATAGTAACATAACAACTTTGTATTTTTAATAAATTCAAGACAGTCCACAACTTTATAACAATAGCAGGTGTTCTCAACAAAAAGCGTTGAGAACACCTGCTAATTTTGGAGCTGGTAATCGGACTTGAACCGATGACCTGCGCATTACGAATGCGCTGCTCTACCAACTGAGCCATACCAGCAAATATTTGTTTTATTTCTGCCGTTTTAAAGCAGATATTTCGCCGTTTTTTCTGAATGTCATGCACGGCATTTTAACGGTGCAAGCAAAATTCACTTTACACACATTTATTTTGCTTTACTATTATATATAAATTACAGCAATTTTGCAAGAGAAATTTTTTTGAAATATTCCGAGCATGTTTTATGCTTTGTTATAAGTATTTTGTTGCGGATATTCAGTTTTTCTGAGGCGTATTATTCTTTTAATTATCTTTTTTGTTGCATTTTTCAAGCTGATATATTATAAATAGAATATAACAATTCTTATGAAAGCTTGAGAAATAATTATGATTTTTGAAAAGTCCGAAATTTCGGGTATCACCTTAAAGAACAGAATCATTCGTTCTGCAACTCACGACGGTCTTGCAAACGCAGACGGCGGTGTAAGCGACGAGCTTATTAAAAAATATCGGATTCTTGCAGAAAACGAAGTCGGCTGTATTATTACGGGCTATGCTGCCGTCAGCAAAAACGGTGTTTCGCCGTATCCGAGAATGCTCAGAATTTATGATGACAGCGTTATTGAGTCCTATAAAAAGCTGACCGACGCAGTTCATAAATGCGATACTCCTGTTGTAATTCAGCTCGCGCATTGCGGACGGCAAACTTCTTCTAAGGCTATCGGCTGTCAAAAGGTTGCTCCGTCAAATGTTCTTCACGCATTTTATCCGGACAGAGCAAAGGAATTGAATTATTCTGAAATAAAAGGCATTATTGACGATTTTGTTTCTGCCGCAAAGAGAGCGGAAAAAGCAGGATTTGACGCCGTTCAATTACACGCCGGTCACGGATATCTTCTTCACGATTTTCTCTCCCCTTACGGAAACAGGCGAAAAGATGCGTGGGGCGGTACACTTGAAAACAGATGCAAAATCGTTGTAAAAATAATTGAGGGAATCAAAGAGCATACCTCTCTTCCTGTCTGGATAAAATTAAGTGCCGAAGATAATCGCAGACACGGAATGACACTTGACGATTCGGTTAAAATCGTTAAAATCCTTGAAAAGGCAGGTCTGGATGCAGTCGAGGTTTCGTGCGGTACGGTTGAGGACGGAATGAACACAATGCGAAGTGATGTTATGCCGATGACAGCCGTGTTTACATACAGAGAGCCGTGCGCTTCATTCCCAAAGCCCCTTTGGGACGCAGGTCTTTTTGCCGCAAAATTGGTAAATCCCTACATTAAACAGCCTACTGAGCTTGAAAACTTCAACACATATAATTCATCGGTTATTAAAAAGAATGTTTCCGTTCCCGTAATCGTTGTCGGAGGTATTCACAAGCTCGACGATATGGAGCTTATTATTCAAAACAAAAAGGCTGACTGTATTTCAATGTGCAGACCTTTCATCTGCGAACCTGATCTCGTCAAAAAGCTTAAAAACGGTAAGCAGACAGAAGCAAAATGCATTATGTGTAACTATTGCGGACTTGTAATTGAAAAAGAGCCTACAAAATGTCTTTACGGACAGATTAAAACTAAATGAGGTGAATGATTTGCAAAAATCATTTTTAAAAGTTATATCTTTTTTAACCGTATTATCAATGCTTTTGTGCGGCTGCGGCAGAATAAGAAAAGACAAAATGACTTTGTCGAATCCAAATGCAACTGAAAGCGCGCAGAAAGTATATAAGTACATTTGTGACCCGGCATACCAAGTGGCTCATTGATAACAATACCAAAGAAGAGCTGAGGGAAATATACACAAGTGATTATGCAATCACTCTTGACGAGGTTAATTACGGATAATTATACCGAACAACCAACATATTTTTTCAGTATAATAAGCTTTCTGCTTCATTACAGTGCACAAAAATAAGGGCGAGCAATGCTCGCCCTTAAATATTGTAATTTAATTTTGATGATTTATCAGCTCTTTTCGGCTGAACTCACATCAAATCCTTATGTTAAATTGATAATACCGATGGATTTCAGGAACAAAATGAAAAGCATAACGGGTGCAATATACTTAATCATAACTACATAGAGCTTTTTTCTGCTCATTTTTGTACCGTTCTTTTCCACCTCGTCAATAATCGTCTGAGGCTTGACAACCCAGCCTATAAGTATGCAGGTAAAAATTGAAACTATCGGCATCAGAATATTATTGCTTATATAGTCCATAATATCAAGAATCTGAACATTCTCGGCTATCGGTATATTAACTTCAAAATAGAGCTTGTTGTACCCGAGGCAAACGATTGCCGCACCGACAAGCGCTGTTATGCCCACAGTAGAGGTAGCCTTTATTCTTGACATTTTGAAAGCGTCAATAAAGGATGCAACAACCGCCTCCATAATCGAAATAGCGCTCGTAAGAGCAGCAAAGAGAACCATTGCAAAGAAAAGGCAACCGATTATATTGCCGATTTTTCCCATTTCGGCAAAAACCTTGGGAAGCGAAATAAACATCAGTCCCGGTCCTTGCTGACTCATACCCTCTGTTCCCATAAACACGAACACAGCGGGAATAATCATTACACCTGCAAGTATTGCAACAACTGTATCAAAAATTTCAATTTGGTTAATTGATTTCGGAAGGTCAGCGTCATCATGAACATATGAGCCGTATGCAATCATAATGCCCATAGCGACCGAAAGGCTGAAGAAAAGCTGACCCATTGCGTCAACAAGAATATTCATAAAACCGCCGACTGTTATACCGTCTAAATTCGGTATTATAAGAATTTTCAGCCCTTGCAGTCCCGTTCTTATTGTTCCGTCTGCGTCCTCATGCTTAATTGTAAGCGAGAAAATTGAAATTCCCATTACAAGAATAATCAGCACCGGCATAATTATTTTTGACAGGCTTTCAATTCCTTTGTTTACTCCGAGATAAATTACAAATGAAACGGCAAAAAAGAATATTGCCATCATAATAAGCGGTTCGTTTGTGTCCGCAATAAATGAAGTAAAATAGCCGTCAGCCGCGGTTTGAGCACCGCTGCCCGTAAGATATACAAAAAAGTATTTTACTACCCAGCCGCCTATTGCACAGTAGTACGGCAAAATAAGTGCAGGAACCAGACAGCCAAGTACTCCGAGAAAGCCCCAGCCTTTTTTAATTTTACCGTAAGCGGTAAGCGGACCCTGTTTTGCTTTTCTGCCGATGGCAACATCTGTTGTCAAAAGCGCAAAGCCGAATGTCAATGCTAAAATCAAATAAATTGCAATGAAAAGTCCACCGCCGTCTTTTGCCGCCAAGTACGGAAAGCGCCAGATGTTTCCAAGTCCGACAGCGCTTCCTGCCGCCGCAAGCACAAACCCTATTGTTCCTCCGAACGAGCTTCTTTTTGTTTCCATTTCTCCTCCGACTCTGAATACCGAAAATTCTGTATGCTTATTCGTCTTATTTTATCATATTTCAGTATTTTAATGCAACCGTTATATATTGTTTTTCCAAAAGGCTTATGTTACAATATTCTGACACGAAACAGAGAAAACAAAAAATTCTGTGCTTCGGAAAAAATTAACAGAAAAGCAGAAATTAACTTATGATAAGAAAAAGCAATTTAAAAGACATAACTACAATTATTTCAATTTACGAAAAAGCAAGAAAATACATGGCGGAATGCGGCATTGATCAATGGCAGAACGGATATCCCGCAGAGAGCGATGTTTTAAACGATATCGATACAGGAATATCTTATGTTCTTGAGGACGAAAACGGAATATACGGCACTTTTGTATTAGTTGCCGGCGAAGACCCTACTTATGTCAGAATTGAAGACGGAGAGTGGATGGATTCAAGCGAATATTTCGCAATTCACCGTGTTGCGAGTGACGGAAGTCACAGAGGAGTATTCACGGAACTGTCAGATTTTGCCAAAATCAAATGCAGACATTTGAGGGTTGATACACACAGGGACAATATGAATATGCAAAGAGCGGTTAAGTCAAACGGTTTTCGTTATTGCGGAGTAATTCATTTGCCTGACGGCAGTCCGAGAATTGCATTTGAATTTACCGACAAAATAGGAGTCAAAGTGTAAATTTTTCTTTCAAAAATTGCCATTTTAGGCTATATTCTTCCATTAAAGTATGTTGATATAGATTGTTGCATAATAAAATATTTATTTTTTCAGCAAAAACGCCTTGCCTCTGTAATCGCTGTCAAGCTCGCTTCCAAAGGCTTCGCTGATATTCCAACCGTTCAAATACTTATCTGTTGGAGGATTTGCACCGTTTTTGAAGGTGTGAATAATCAACAAGGCTTTATTATCATACTCTCTCAAAACAGCCTGATAGCCTGTCGGGTTATTATAATCCCTTGCAGAGCTTTCAATAATTGTTGTTTTGCCGTTTTTAATTATATCCTTGATTTTGCCGTAAAAAGCAATAGCATCAATTACATTATCCCAATAATCATCCTTTAAATCAAAAATCTCTCCGCTGAGGCACAGCCTTCCGAGGAAGCCTGCGGTTAAGCTGTAATTTATTCTGTGAATATCGTCTTTTTTTCTTAAAACTGCCCAAATCTGACTCTGCTCGGGACGAATCAATCTTTGAACATTTGCTCCAATTAACGGAATACTTAAGCACTCGTGGGCATCGGAAAAGCTCGCCTGAGAAACAAGCTCCATCATTGACGGCTCTAATCTGTGACCGCCGCTTGAACAGCTCTCAATAACTAAATCAGGTAGCTCGTCACTAATCCTTTTAAAGAAGTTCTGCGTTCCTAAAATTGTTTGTCTCAGTCCTTCTCCAAGACTTTCTGCTCCGTCACAGCCGACGCCGATAGAATCATTATAATCTATTTTTATGTAGCCGAAGCCGTTATTGCGAAGAAAATCAATAACCTTTTCAGTTAAATAATCAATGCTCCAACTATCTCTCATATCAAGAAACCGCTGACCGTCAACCGAAACAGGCACACCGTCTCTTTTCAGTAGGTGGTCTGTTTTGTTGTAAATTTCTGAAAGCCAAGCAACCTTTTCAAATTCAAACCAAATACCCGGAATTAAGCCGTATGATTTAATCAAATCGCAAACCTCTTTAATTCCGTTGGGAAAAAGCTCCTTGCTTTCGTTCCAATCGCCTATGGTTGCCCACCAATCTTCTTCGGGCTTTTTGTACCAGCCACTGTCAATTACAAGATATTTGACGCCACTGCCACTGATTTTTTTTGCGATTTTTTCTATATTTTCTTTTGTTGGATTTCCCCATGTGGTGCAATATTCGTTAAATATTACAGGCATATCCTTATCAACATTTGAAATTCCGGGCTTTTGTGCTTTAACAAGCTTATCGCAAACATCATTAAGCGAATTGCCAAACGCAACAACAGCCTTCGGAGAAGTAAAGCTATTTCCTGCCTTAACGGTTTTGCACCAATGACCGCAATCAAAATCAGCAAGTCCTCCCGAAAGAGTTAATGGGTCATTGTTTCTGAAAAGTTCAATTTGCCAGCTTGATGCACAATATAGCTGAACGCCGATAAATTCCTTTGTAGCTGAATTTTCAAGAGCAATAAACGGGAACCATTTGCGAACAGGCATTGAGCCGATCTGTCCGAATTTTTCAACCCTTGTGCCGTGACCGCTCCAAGATCTCTCCATATTTATATCAACTAAGCGTTGAGTTAACAGCTTACCCTCTGCGCTCCAAAAAGAGCTTGCTCTGTGAATAATGTCGGCATCAATATTTTCAATGCAGAATGATGCTAACATATCGAGAGTCAAGCTTTTGCTTGATGTGTTTTCAAAAACGGTATAACATTCATAAGCATTATCTCTTTTAATGTGATATGCAGTTACCGTATAGTCGTCTGATTCAAAAACAGTTTTGTCATTGTCCTCCGATATTTTTTTACATCTACGGACACTTTGGCTGTTTGCCATTGATAAACCGTTTGTGAAATGACCGTTGAAATCATCGCCTCGAAGCTTTAGTTGAAATCCAAAATTCATAATTTTTCTCCACAATATTTAATAGTTACATTGTAATGTTTTTAAAAAGCAAAATCAACTATGCAGTGCGTTTTTACATAATGTTTTTTATAGATTGTTATTTGCGTGCAAAACTGTAATCGGTGATGAAATGATAGATTTTCAATGAACGGATACGAATAAAAACAGTTCATACATTTCTCGGCATAGCAAAAGGCTCAAGGAGCAAAATCCTTGAGCCAAATTAAATTTGCATAGACATGAAAAATTATTTATTTTTTAAAGATTTATGTGTTGGATATGCATATTTATCAGCTTCGGTTATTTCTCTGATAGGCTTGCAGGGAACACCTACGGCAACAACGTTTGATGGGATTTCTCCTTTAACGACACTGCCTGCACCGATTACTGAGTTAT
Source organism: uncultured Clostridia bacterium (assembly GCA_945988915.1). Classification (GTDB taxonomy): domain Bacteria; phylum Bacillota; class Clostridia; order Oscillospirales; family Acutalibacteraceae; genus Fimenecus. The sequence continues at coordinate 2,478 of CAMFTS010000016.1, read as the reverse complement.
CTCCTATAACAGCGCCTGCTAAAATTGTTGAGCCTGCACCAATCCAAACATTATTTCCGACCGTTATAGGCTTTGCAATTTCAACTCCTGCTTTTCTCATTTCAGGATCAATAGCGTGTTCTGCCGTAGTAAAGCATACATTCGGGGCAATAAAAACATTATCGCCGAATTTTACCATTGCACCATCGGTAATAATCATATTATGATTAGAGTAAAAATAATCACCCACTTCAATATGATAACCGTAATCACACCAAAACGGAGGAGTAATGATAACCTCTTTTCCCATTTTGCCGAGAATATTTTTTAGCATTTTTGCTTGGCTTTCTCTGTCATTTGGATTTAATTTGTTATACTCAAAGCACTTATCCTTGCATTTTTCTATTTCCGCTTCAAATTCAGGGTTATAGCATCCCTGAAAGAAACAGTTAATCGGAACATTTGCCTTCCTCATAAAATACTCCCCTATACTAATTACTGTAAATATCATACATGAATAGCAGCAATATGAAAATTAAAGAATGAGATTGGTGCTGAATAACTTTGCTACTCAGAAACCTACAATAAGGATTCGAGCCTAAAATGAAAGAGTCGGATTTTTTAGGATTTAATGCTTTATATTATTCCTTCTCGGAATTTTCAAGAGCAGCTCTTTGTGCAAGCACCTTTTCGTGAATTTCCTCCTTGGTTTTGCCCGTCAACTTATAGAAGAAGAACGGAACGCCTGCAAGGAACATCATAATACCGTGAACAACGGTATAGAAGAACAACAGCATTATCTTTGTGTGAAGGCTTTGCTCCTGTGCTACGCCGTTTACAGCCTGAACATAAGCGATAATCGGCACCTTTGTTCCGTACAGTACGGTGGGTGCAACAGCAGATGCGATTGTTCCCGAAATCATAGTGCCGATACCGATAACGAACGGTAGGGATGCGTCAAGGCGTTTTCCTGTTTTAAGTTCAATATCCTCCAAAACATCAGCCTGGAACATAGTCGGCAAAAGATTTGAAGCACCAAACTGCAAGCCGATAAGAAACAGAAATGCAACAAACAAAACCTGAAGCACAGGGCTCGGAGATTTGAAATAAATATATCCCACGGAAAAGGCAGCTGTATTTATAATAACCGAATAAATACCGCTTGCGATATAAAGCACCTTTGAATTAAATTTTTTAAGCAGGAAGTTGATAAGCAACATACCGACTGCTGTTCCGATACCTGTCGGCAGGCCGAAAAGCAGGAATTTTCCGGGTCCTAAAAGTGCTTCTGCAAGGAAAATTCCCATATAGGTTGATACGCCTCGGAAGCTCTTAAGGAATTCGGATATAATAATTGTCCATGCGAACTTGTTTTTAAGCACATCCATATATCCCTCAACAGGATTTTTCTTTTCGTTATTATATGTAATTCTCTCACGCACGGTATTCATACCGAGAAGCATTGTGAGAATACCGCAAACGCCGCAAAGAGAAGCAACTCCGATATAACGAAGTCCCTTATCCTTGACTATAAATGCCAAAACAAGCTCAACAACAAGCGGTGCGGAATTGCCGACAGCCGACACGATACCTCTGAATGACATAACGGTATCACGCTCTGACATATTCGGAGTCATAACGATTGCAACCTTATTGACGCAGTCTCCGAAATTGGTGCAAACACTCCAGGCAACTGCAACCGTAACAAGATAAATCATCAGAAGCGAACCCGTGATGCCCTTCGGTGCCCAGAATGAAAGAACAAGGAATATACCTGTCGGAATGGCTACCAAAAGTGCGAGCGGACGGAATTTTCCGCTTTTTCCTGTATTTCTGTTGTCGATATACATCGCAATAAAGAAATTCAACACAAACGGAATAACCGATGTCAGCGTATTAAAGAGTGATACACTGCCGTCGGGAAGCGACAAAACATTGATTAAGTAGTCGCTTCTGTACGAGCCTACTGCGCCTGTCATCATTGTGTAGAAGAACACGGCTACAAGATACAATACAAACTCCTTGCCCTTGATATGCTTTTTTTCGTTTTGTAACAAAACAGAATCTGTCATAATCATTACCCCTTAAATTTATTTCAATTAATATTAATAACTGCTTCATAATCCCTTTGCTTTTCGTCACCTATCATTGACAGAATAAAGGTGTCAATATCCGAAAGCACAGGATTTTTTGCGCCCATTTTCTTTTCGATTATATGAGTAACAGGATGAAGCCTTTTAAGCAGCTTTACCATAGCCTCATACATCGGCGTGCCCTTGACATAAGGCTCGTTGCCGACAAATATATTTCGTACAAGCTCAATTCCCACATCTTTTGCAAGCCTGTTTTCAATGCTTTTGTCAACCTTAAAGCAAAGCAGTCTGCCAAGCTTTTTCAGTGTAAAGCCGTCAAGTATTTTCTTTGCCGGAGAGGGCAGTATTTCATCCATTTTTAAGTTAATCATTCTGTCAAACCGCCATTTGAAGTATTCTTCTGCGG
>CAMFTS010000015.1 GCA_945988915.1 uncultured Clostridia bacterium | reverse complement strand
TACGCATTTCACCGCTACACTCGGAATTCCGCTTACCTCTACTCCACTCAAGAACTACAGTTTTGGATGCAGTGCCATGGTTAAGCCTTGGCATTTCACATCCAACTTGAAGTCCCGCCTGCGCTCCCTTTACACCCAGTAAATCCGGATAACGCTTGCATCCTACGTATTACCGCGGCTGCTGGCACGTAGTTAGCCGATGCTTATTCCTTAGCTACCGTCATTTGTTTCTTCACTAAGAAAAGAAGTTTACAATCCGAAAACCGTCTTCCTTCACGCGGCGTTGCTGCATCAGGGTTTCCCCCATTGTGCAATATTCCCCACTGCTGCCTCCCGTAGGAGTCTGGGCCGTATCTCAGTCCCAATGTGGCCGTTCAACCTCTCAGTCCGGCTACTGATCGTCGACTTGGTGAGCCGTTACCTCACCAACTATCTAATCAGACGCGAGCCCATCTTTCAGCGGATTGCTCCTTTGATGTCCAAACGATGCCATTCGGACATGTTATGCGGTATTAGCGACCGTTTCCAGCCGTTATCCCCCTCTGAAAGGCAGGTTGCTCACGTGTTACTCACCCGTCCGCCACTAAGATTAACAAGAATTTCCTCTTAGCAAGCTAATTATCTATTCAGCGTTAATCTCCGTTCGACTTGCATGTGTTAGGCACGCCGCCAGCGTTCATCCTGAGCCAGGATCAAACTCTCTAAAAAATTGTATCAACACACTCTCTCGAGTGTACCAATCTTTTAAATAGCTTTTCGCTCTTTTATCTCGTGTATCTCTACACCAGATTCACTGTTCGTACTTCTGTACGCTTAAAACTCTTATTTCTAAGAATCTCAGGGTTCCTTTTTTTCAAAAGTCGTTGTCTAATTTTCAAGGTCCAAGGGTGCTACCGCTTTTTACGGAGCGGAATGCATTATACCATTCCTAAACTCATTTGTCAAGCATTTTTAAAGAACTTTTTTAAAAATGTTTTTGACTTTTCAGTTTTGTGTTCCGTCGCTCGCGACAGCTTTGTTATAATATCATATGAAAAGCGTCTTGTCAACAAAAAATCCGAACTTTTTTTAAAAAATTTCAAACTTTTTTTTGGCACTCTATATCTTGTGTTCAAACCCATATAATATACACAATTTAATAAGGCAAATGAATAAAACAACATATTTTTCACACCATAAAAGCAAGAAAAAATTTATAACGGAGTGAAAAAAATGAAAAAGCCGTGGATGTCAACATCCGTGTTTCGTTTAATGATAGTTTTGCTTATATTCGCAACGGTTGCATCGGCTTGCATAATCACAGTCAGCGAATATTCAAAAGCAAAAGCAAGCACAGATGTTTTGTCAAAATTGGGTTCTCGTGGCGATGAGGTGCGAAAAATACAGCAGAAATTGAAGAACTGGGGATATTACTCGGGTTCCGTAGATGGAATATACGGAGTGCAAACGCAAAGCGCAGTAAAGTATTTTCAAAGAAAGAACGGTTTGACCGTTGACGGAATCGCAGGCAAAAAAACTTTGGCAGCAATGGGAATAACATCGAGCACTGCATCAGGTTCGGGAGGATATTCAAGCAACGATGTTTATCTGTTGGCAAAGGTTATCGGAGCGGAAGCACGAGGTGAAAGCTACACAGGACAGGTTGCTGTGGGAGCTGTTGTTTTGAACAGAGTGAAGCATTCATCATTTCCCGATACCATTTCAGGTGTTGTATATCAATCCGGAGCATTCTCATGTGTAACAGATTCAAACTGGAATACCACGCCAAACGACACCGCAAAAAAAGCTGCCCGGGATGCAATCAACGGATGGGACCCTTCCGGAGGAGCTATATACTATTATAATCCCGCAAAAACTTCAAATCAGTGGATACGCACCCGTCCCGTTATTACCACGATAGGCAATCATATTTTTTGCAGATAAAATTAAAAGCACGGTAATCTGCCGTGCTTCTTTTATTATTAAATCTATCCCACAAACAGCTGTACCCAATAAACCGTGCCGTCCTTTTGTGCACATCCGAATCCTGTTTGGGTGTATGCTCCGTTCATTATGTTCTCTTTATGAGAGGTCGATGCCATCCATTCTTTAAATATATTCTCTGCGTTGCCGTCACCTTTTGCAAGATTTTCACCTGCATAGATATAGTCTGTCTTAATTACGGTTAAGCATCCGCTGCCGTCGGGTCTTATGTGACTGAACTCACCTGATTCTGCGATTTCGTCGGCTCTTTCCTGTGCATTCTCATTCAACTTTTCATTTATTGTAAGCTCTGTCAGATTTTCATTTGCTCTTGTCTCATTGCAAAGAGTGAGCAACTTTTGTGCAGATTCTTCTCGGTTGTATTCCTTTGAACAGGCAGAAAATGTGAATACCATTATTATAATTGCAAATATTATTGCCGAAACGCTCTTTTTCAATTTGCTCACCTTTTTTCATTTGCTTTCGGATTTAATTGAAAAAAGCACTTGCCATGCAAGTGCTTTTTTCTGGCGCGGAAGGAGAGACTCGAACTCTCGCGCCGGTTTCCCGACCTACGCCCTTAGCAGGGGCGCCTCGTCACCAACTTGAGTACTTCCGCATTTGGTAACTTTGTTTATATATATCAAATTTTTGTTGATTGCTTTTCCTTTAGTATCGCACAAGGCTTCGCCTTGTTTGCACCTCAGAAACATAGTCAACCTACTCGCTGTTCGCTTCGTAGTTTTCCTTGTTTCTTCACTCACAAATGCTCACTTCATCTGCCACCGGCAGCGTTCGCATTTGTTCCCTCTCGCGCCGGTTTCCCGACCTACGCCCTTAGCAGGGGCGCCTCGTCACCAACTTGAGTACTTCCGCATTTGGTAACTTTGTTTAAAAATTATTTCTTTTTAGTAAACAAATGCTATACGGTAACCTTACCGTATAGCGTCTGTTTTTCTGGCGGAGAGAAAGGGATTCGAACCCTTGTGAGTTTGACCTCAAACGGTTTTCAAGACCGCCGCGTTATGACCACTTCGCTATCTCTCCCAATAGCGTAGATAATGTTACCATATTCTTTTGGCTTTGTCAATTAAAAAAACAAAATAATTTGAAATTTTTATTTTTTGCCTTTTATCTTTTCCCAATAATCTTTTGCAGCTTGTTCCATTTTATTCTCGCCTGCAATATAATACTTTGCATTTTTCAAATTATCGGGCAAGTACTGCTGTTCCACATAATGGTTAGGATAATTATGCGGATAAAGATAAAACTGTCCTTTATTCTGATTATCCTCACCGTCATAATGCTTATTCTGAAGCTGACGCGGTATTCTTCCTGCTTTTCCGCCTCTGACATCATCCATTGCCGCCATTATAGCCGCTTCGCCCGAATTTGACTTCGGTGAAGTGCAAACCAAGATAACTGCATCAGCTAACGGAATCTGCGCTTCGGGAAGTCCAACCTGAAGCGCAATATCGACTGCGGCTTTTACTATGGGAATAATCTGCGGATATGCAAGTCCGACATCTTCGCAGGCACAAATCATCAGTCTTCGTGTTGCAGATGCCAGGTCGCCCGCTTCCAACAATCTTGCAAGGTAATGAAGTGCCGCATCGGCATCGGAGCCGCGCATCGATTTCTGATATGCAGAAATAATATCATAATGCTCATCGCCGTTTTTGTCATATCTGAATGAATTTTTGGTTGTTAAAGACTCAATGCTTTCAAGCGTAATTATTTTCTTGCCGTTGCTTACATTTGCCGAAAGAAATGCGAGTTCGACAAAATTCAGTGATTTTCTGACATCTCCTCCGCAGGCCGACGCAATATGCTCACAAACTCCGTCTTCAACTTCAGCGTCAATTCCGCTCTCGTTTCTCAAGAAGTCAAAGCCTCTCTTGACAGCAGGCAAAACATCTTCCTCCGTAACAGACTTGAACTCAAAAACCGTTGAACGGCTGAGCACTGCGCTGTAAACATAAAAATAGGGATTTTCAGTTGTAGAAGCGATAAGAGTAATTGCACCGCTTTCTATGTATTCAAGCAAAGACTGCTGCTGTTTTTTATTGAAATACTGAATTTCGTCAAGATACAAAAGTATTCCGTTTGGTGCCGCAAGTGTATCAAGCTCTGCAACAATCTCTTTGATATCTGCGATAGACGCATTGGTACCGTTTAATTTATGAAGCTTTCTGTTGGTAGATTTAGCAATGATGCTCGCCAAAGTAGTCTTGCCGGTTCCCGACGGTCCGTAAAAAATCATATTTGGCAAAGTTCCTGATTCGACAATATTTCTCAAAGGCATTCCTTCAGCTAAAAGGTGCCTTTGACCTACCATATCTTCAATTTTCTCCGGTCTTAATCGGTCTGCTAACGGTGATGACATATTTATTCTCCGAAAATTATTTTTTCAATACCCTTTGTATCTTCAACTATATATTCAGCTTCGTATTCTTCAAATTCTTGTCTCGAGCCGAAGCCGTACAGTACCGCTATTGTTTCAATACCTGCTCCCTTTGCGCCCTCAATATCGAACTTGCGGTCGCCTACCATTATTGCTCTTGATTTGTCAGTACAATTAAGGTTTTCAAGAGCGTTTAAAAGAATTCCCGTCTTGCCCGAGCCCTTTTCATCGAAAACAGTGCCGCCGATATAATCTATATACTTAGCAAAACCGGTTTCATTTAAAATTCTTTCAATAAACTTTTTTGGCTTTGATGAAGCAGTAGCTACTTTTATGCCGTTTTTCTTGAGTTTAATAAGCAGTTCCTCAATTCCGTCATAATATCTTGCTTCAAAAAGTCCGAGAACGCTGTAACGCTCACGATATTTTTTAATCATCCATTCAATTTTATCTTCATCGGTATATCCGAAAATATTTTTAAAACTGTCATAAATAGGCGGGCCTATAAATTTTCTTAATGTATCCTCTGTCGGTACAGGCTGTCCGTCGGCATTAAGAGCATAAATAATACTCTTAAAAATGCCGTCCGAGGTATCTATCATTGTTCCGTCAAAGTCAAATAAAACTATATCGTAATTCGCCATTTTTCACCTCATACAGATTTTGAAATATCAATGATTTTCTCGTTATAGCCCTCTGCCGTAGCCGTATAGAAACAAACCGTGTGGTCGTTCACAAAGAACAAATTATAGTGCTGTGAATAATCATTGTCAGAAAAATTACAGCTTTTTCCGGTTTCCGTATTATAAATGTATATCTGATAGTCAGCCGCATTTGCCGCCATACCCATAAGCACAACATATTTTCCGTCATCGCTTACGATAAATTCAGAGGGATTAATTGTAAACTGCTCAAGCTCTAACACCTTATCCGTATATGTTGAATAAATCCGACCGTCTTCACGGCTGAGAATCCAATCTCCGCTTCTTACATACTGCTCTCCGTAAGTTGAATAGAATTCATTAACTGCCGTTGATTTTCCGTCAAGGTATTTTACTGTTGAGAATCCGCCTGTAATTGCCTTGATATAAACAATTCCGCCGTCTTCGGTATTCTTTGTATATTTGTCAAGAATATCTGTTACGGCAAGCATTTCGCTGTTTTTATTTTTCAGATAAAGGTCTGTTTTCAGCTCGCTTGAAGTGTCATAAGCTCTTCCCGTAAAGAAAGGAATGACGCCTGTTGCAGATTTAATTTCATTATTTGTCACGGTTGCAAAATCAGAACGCAACGCGCCTTTGGTGTCAAGCATACGGTTGCCGTCGGAAAGGAATCTTGTAAGCTTCCCGCTTGCACGGTCAAGTACAAATGCCTCTTCCCAGACAGGCTCGTTTGAATAAACGCTGTTAATGTCTGTATTAGCCACAAGCAAACATTTTCCGTTTTGAGAATATCCTGACGGCAAATCAGTAATTTTGCAAAGCAGGAAATCATAAATATATACATTGTCGGTTTCATCAGCTGTATAAACACCGTAGCCTGCGAGCTTGCCGCCGCGTTCAATATAATGAATTTTAACGGGAATTTGCTGACCGCTCAGCGGAATAACAACTTCCACACTTCCCGTTTCAACTATCTGTGAATAATCAGTACCGTTAAATTCATAAAATAAAATCGTACCTGCCGAATTCGCAGTATAAACGATTGAGTCAATATCTGTTTGAACATACGGAACAGAAACAAGCTTTGAAGAAAGGGTGATATCTCTTAAATCCGTAACTTCGGTTTTTGTTACACCGGGGTTTTCTGTATTATTTCTGCTCTGAAGATAGAATTTCATAACAAATATTACAGCAATAATTGCGGCAACGACTAAAATCAGAGTTATTGCAAGTTTAACCGTTTCAATCTTTTGTTCTTTTGTAAGGCTTTTCTTTTCTTTTTTCAATTTATTTTCACGCCTTTCAACGAAGCATTATTTTAACTACATAATTATACTATTTGATATATCAAATTGCAAGCAAATAAAGATTTCCAAAATGTTAACAATTTAATGTGTTTTTTTTGATATAGTGTTATAATGAATATTAGATAACAATAAATAAATCATACAAGGAGGCATTATGTCATCTGTTATTGAATTGATTAAAGTTATCATTCTCGGAATTGTGGAAGGCATTACCGAATGGCTGCCTATAAGCAGTACGGGTCATATGATACTTGTTGATGAATTTCTAAAGCTCAATGTTAACGAGGATTTTAAAAATCTGTTTTTTGTTGTAATACAGCTCGGCGCGATTATGGCAGTCGTTCTCCTCTTCTGGAAACAGCTGTGGCCTTTCGGCTATGACGATCATAAAATTGTTGTCAAAAAATCAATTTTTAATATGTGGTTTCATGTAATCGTATCTTGCATCCCTGCAATTATTATCGGCCTGCCGTTCGACGATTTTTTTGAAAAATATCTTTACAACTACATAGTGGTTGCCATTGCGCTTATTGTATTCGGCGTTGCATTCATTGTTATAGAAAACAAAAACAAAAGCTTAAAGCCGAAGATAAATTCTATTTCGGAAATTGATTATAAAACAGCATTGATAATCGGTATGTTTCAGTTGATAGCAGCTATATTCCCCGGAACTTCGCGTTCGGGTGCTACTATTGTCGGCGCGCTTTTAATCGGTGTTTCAAGAACGGTGGCTGCTGAATATACATTCTTCCTTGCCGTTCCTGTTATGGCGGGTGCAAGCCTTTTGAAAGTAATGAAATACGGATTCCACTATGAACTCATTGAAATCGTATATCTCGTTTTGGGCATGGCAGTTGCCTTTGCGGTATCTTGGGTTGTAATTAAATTCATTATGAGTTACATTAAAAAGCATGACTTCAAAGTATTCGGCTGGTACAGAATCGTTTTGGGCATAGTGGTTTTAGCTTACTTCTTAATTAAATCCATTGTCACCAAGTAAATTTAATATAAAAAAAAGATAAAGGCGAAAGCAACAATGCTTTCGCCTTTAAATTTGTGTTTTGTTTGATTATTTTTCAGCCTTTGCCGCTCTTCTCTTCCGGAGCTCAGCTGAAATCATCTGTTTCTTTTCTCCTACGATATCATATTTGAACATCGGGATAACCGAAAGAAGTGCAAGGATACCCGGTAGTGCTGTGTATGCAAAGAAGATAATATCCTTTGTTTGATTAGTAAAGCTACCCGAATCAAGTGATGCATAGTAGCCTGAGAAGGATACAAATACAAGTCCGACTGCTGTGCCGAGTGCAAGGCAAACTTTAATTGTTAAAGTAAGAATTGAATAAGCCGCGCCTTCCATTCTCTTGCCTGTTTCGTATTCATAATAGTCAACCGCGTCAGCCGTCATAATCATAGGCATAAGAGTAACAGCTCCGAACTGAAGACCGATAAGGAAGAGTGACGCATAGAAGAGAATTGTAAGCACTGTGTTCTCGGGATTTTGGAACCAGAAATGACCTATTACAAATGAGAAAACAGATGCTGCGAAGCCATAAACGGAAAGAAGAATATATGCCTTCTTTTCATTCATTTTCTTGATAAGTAAAGGACAAAGAGCCATTGAAATCATAGAGCCGACAGCTGTTACAATGCCGAGAACGGCAACAAGGTTCTGTGAGCCGAGAATAACTGTTGCTGCCTGAACCTGAATACCCATTGCCATCTGTCTGCCGAATCCGAGGAAATAAGAAACGATTACAAGCATAAGAGGCTTATTGTTCTTTAAAGCGTTAATCATATCCTTTGTTGTTGTCTTTTCGCCTGATTCAACAGTAACTCTTTCCTTATTGATAAGAGGAATAAGTGCGAAGAGCACGCAGCCGAAAACGGCTGTAAGAATTGCCGTACCGAGATATTCCGAAGCAATCATCGGTGTATCGGTTTCGCCTTTTGCAACTATAACCTTTGAGCCGCCCTTGATGATAAGGCAAACGATAGGAACAATTACAACGCAAGCTGAGAAACCTATCTGCTTGAATGTGTTTGAAATTGATACAACATTCGTTCTTTCTGTCGGATCCGGAGTAAGAGCAGATGCGATACCCTGTGAAGGAACATCACCCATTGTCATTGCAATACTCCAGATAAGATATGTAATGAAGATCCAAGCGTAAAGTCCGAAGCCGGTAAACGGAACTTTCAGGAATACAACCGCTGTAAAAATAAGAAGCGGAGCAAGTGAATATACAATCATTGATTTGAATTTTCCAAGCTTTGACTTTGAACGGTCAACCATACCGCCGACGATAGGGTCTGCAATCGCAGAAACAATTTTTGCAACGAGAATGAGAATTGCAACTACGCTGACATTCGCACCCAAAATAGATCCGTCAAATTCTGCCTGATATGAATTAAGAAGTCCTACTATTGCCTGGAATCCGAAAAGTCCAAGAGAATAAGCCGCGATTTCTTTAAAATTCATATACTTTTTTGTCTGAGTTTTTTCGCTCATAATATGAACCCCCTAAAAAATATATCACATTTATATTAAACGATTTATAAGCGTCAGTCAATAAAATTCCGGTTATTTTATTCCGTTCTGTTCCTTTGCGGCAGTTACGGTGTTTTTCATAAGAGTTGCTATTGTCATAGGCCCTACGCCGCCCGGTACAGGTGTGATATATGACGCTTTTTTCTCAACTGTGTCAAAATCAACATCGCCGCAAAGCTTACCGTCGCTGTTTCTGTTCATACCCACATCAATAACCACTGCGCCGTCTTTAACCATATCCGCCGTAACAAAATAAGGTTTGCCTACTGCCGCAACAAGTATATCTGCACGGGAAGTAACTTCTTTAAGATTCTTTGTTCTTGAATGACAAACAGTAACAGTACCGTTTTGCTGTAACAAAAGCATAGCCATAGGCTTGCCTACAATATTGCTTCTGCCGATTACCACACATTCCTTGCCCTCAATATCAATGTTGTAGTATTTGAGCATTTCCATAATTCCTGCAGGAGTACACGGCAAAAAAGAATAATCACCTATCATTATATGCCCTGTATTTACTGCATGAAAAGCATCAACATCTTTTTTCGGGTCAATATTTTCAATTACTATTTTTTCGTCAAGATGCTCAGGTAAAGGAAGCTGACAGAGTATTCCGTTGATACTCTTCTTTTCGTTCAATTCCTTAATAAGTGCGAGCAGCTCTTCCATTGTTGTTTCCTCGGGTAAAGCATACTCTTCCGAGATAATGCCTGTTACCTCACAAGCCTTTTTCTTATTGTTAACATATGTTCTTGAAGCGGGGTCGTTGCCTACAATAATTACTGCGAGACCAACCGATACGCCTTTTTCGTTGAGCGCCTTTACCTCTTCGCGAACTCCGTCTTTCACAAACTGTGATACAATTTTTCCGTCAATTAAAGAAGCCATCATTTATCGCCTTTCCTAACCTGTTTTTCTTTTGTTTTTATTTTTTCTTTCTGCGCTTTTACTATTTTTTTACGCGCATTGATTTCCCGTGTTTTTTCCTCATCGCTTGTTCCGGTATCATAATCCTTTTCGGGCGGCAGCACTTCAACCGGAGAATATTTTACAGGATTTTTCTTTAATTCAAAATGCTTTGAAATCAGGATTGCGGCACAGAGAACGGCAAGTATCGCTGAAAGGAGTTGTGAAATTCTGATTGCCGTGCCCGGAATGTAAAGGCTGTCTGTTCTGAAGCCCTCAACTATTGCTCTTTCCGAACCGTAAATTACACCGTACCAAAGAATGAGCTGACCTGCAAATTTATAATGTCTTCTGCATATGTAATAAATTATGAAGAAGCCGATAATACACCAAACGGATTCATAAAGGAAAGTCGGGTGCACGGGTAAGCTCGGATCAACATTTATACCCTTTTCCTCAAAAACGGCATAATTTTCGAGAAGATATGCGGAAGTCTTGTTGCTGAACATACCCCAAGGCATAGTTGTATTAGTTCCGAACGCTTCCTGGTTTGCAAAATTTCCCCATCTGCCTATACCTTGACCTATAAGGAAGCTCATTGAACACATATCGAGCAATTTGTAAAAATTGAGATCGATTTTCTTGCAGGTAAAATAGCCGGCAAGAATACCTCCTATCAGTCCGCCGTAAATAGCAAGTCCGCCGTTCCAAATCTGCGGAATTTCAGAAAGGTGCTGAGAATAATAATCCCACTCAAATACAACATAATAAAGTCTTGCTCCGATTATGCCTCCGATTGTTCCGTATAACAGCACATCAAGCATCTTATTGAGGTCGATTTTCCATTTGTAAGCAAGTCTGCCGCCGAAAAGCACTGCAAGAAGAAAACCGAACGCAATAATCAAGCCGTAAAACTTAATGCTTACATCAATATTAACGAACGGAATTGTAAATTCAACAAATGTCGAATAAACATTTACAGGATTTTCAAGCGCGGTAAAGTACACTTCGCAATAATCCGATAAAAATCTCATAATCAGTCTCCTTCGGGTTTTATTACCGACAAAGAGCAGCACTCTGTGTCGATTGATTCTTTAAGCCTGTTGTTAAGCTCTTCAAGAGTAAGCGTTCCGAGAATTTCAATATCATCGAATACACATTCACCTGCAAATTCAGAGGCAATCATATTATTTGCAATTTCATCTATGTCATTGTATGCCATAATTGCTCTGCCGTAAAGCTTGCGTCTGACTCTCTCAAAATCAGCTTCATCAATTCCGTTTTTCTGAAGCTCTTTAATTCTGTCAATGAGCTTTTCCTTTACTTCTTCCGCCTTATTGCTTTCTCCTGTAAATATAGCGGCAGAATAACCGTATCCGAAGAAGTATTCAAATTCAAAAGAAGAATTAATAAGACCGGACTCAAGCATTTCATTGTAAAGTGCAGAAGTCTTACCGCAGACAATATCCAAAAGAATACTGCTTTCGATTATTTCTCTGTTGCTTCTTTCGGGAGTTGAAATATTTTCCTTAAATCCGAGTGCAAAAATAGGAGAGGCAACAGGAAGTCTGTTTTCCGTGTATTTTTCGTTAACCTCCTTAGGTTCTTTGAAAAATTTTCTTTCAATCTTAACAGGCTTCTGCTCTTTTAACACCTTATCGGCAACCTTAATTACAGTATCTACATCAACATTGCCCACCACGCAAAAAGCCATATTGCTTAAGTTGTAAAAAGTATTGTAGCACTTATACAGTAAATCCGCCGTGATATGAGAAATCGATTCGACTGTTCCTGCTATATCAATTCTGACAGGATGTATTTTATACATAGCCCTCAGCAAGGAAAAAAGCAAATTCCAAGACGGTTCATCCTGCGTCATTTTAATTTCCTGACCGATAATACCCTGCTCTTTCTGCACGGTAGCTTCCGTGAAATAAGGATGAGTAACAAAGTCGAGTAATATTTCAAGATTTTTGTCAAGATTTTTTGAACAGCTGAAAAGATAGCAGGTTCTGTCAAATGAAGTGTAAGCGTTTGCACTTGCCCCTGTCTTTGCATACCGTTCAAACGCGTCAAGTTCTTCACTTTCAAACAGCTTGTGTTCGAGGAAATGTGCAATTCCCTCGGGTACAGCTGTGAATTCCTTGTCGTTCTCAAGCTTAAAGTGAGTATCTATTGAACCGTATCTCGTTCCGAAGATTACATAAGTTGATGAATAATTCTCTTTCGGATAAATCATCATTTTAAGTCCGGAAGAATGTGTGACCTCATAATATTTTTCCTGAAGCTTTTCCGATTTGATTTCTTTAATGTTATTCATTTGAGGCACTCTCCTTTCCGGCAAGCATATAAACCGTATCAAGAGACATTTTTTTTGCCGCTTCGACAATATCTTCTCTTGTCACTTTTTCGTAATTAGCGATTATCTCTTCGATAGGGATAATTTCTTCATCAATTTTAGTATTAAGGAAAGCATCTATTCCGTCGGGTGTATCACATACTCCTCGCAAAGAATCGCAAATTGCAGATTTCGACGCTATAAAATCTTTCTCTTCAAAATCACCGTTTTTCATTATTTCAAGCTGTCTTGAAATTTCATCAAGTGCCTTTTGCTTATTATCTTTTTCTATTCCCGACTGTATTACAACAATTCCTTTTTCTCGGTAAAGCCTTGCCGAGCAATAATAGCAAAGGCTGAGCTTTTCCCTGACATTCATAAACAGTCTTGAATACGGTCCTCCGCCGAAGATATCAACCATCATCTGTTCTGCATAGAAGTTGTCATTTTTCGATTTCATACCGCTTCTGTAACCGATAACAAGCTTTGACTGGTTAATATCCATTTCTTCCGTTACTTCCGTAACATCCTCTGCCGACTCAACGAAAACCGTCTCATTTTCTAAAGGAGCGCGCTCAACGGTAGAAAAGTACTTTTCAACGAGCGCCTTTGATTTTTCTTCATCAAACGCACCTACAAGGTTGATTTGAACCGTTGCATTTTTCAAAAGCTCTTTCCATGCTTTATATGCCGAAGCTTCATCACATTCTTTTAAATCGTCAAGAATTTCTGCCTTTGTTATGCCGAAAACTTCGTCCTTGCACATTGTTTCAATCATTCTTGTAAAGGCATACTGGCGCTTATCGTTAATTTCACTCTCGATATCTTCGATTTTAAGCCTTTTGATAAGCTCGAACTTTTCTTTGTCAAACTTCTCTGCGTCAGCACAAGGATTGAAAAGAAGATTTAATAAAAGTTCAAGTGTTTTGAAGCTTATATCTTCGCCGTCAAGAGCGAATTTGTTATTTATACATGTAGCAGAAAGCTCCACCTTGCTGCTTTCACCGCGTCTGATTACAGTACCGCCCGTAACAGCTCCGTAAAGATTTTCAAGCTGTGCATTCAATCTGGCAGGGCTCGGATAATCTTTTGATGAATAAGTTAAATATTTGGGAATAATAATATTCTCTGCAAGGTTAATGGTTCTCGGTACAAGTAACGATACAGATATCTGTGATGTCTTAAAATCGAATGCTGGAACATATACTATACGAAGTTTTTCACCTAATTCGCTTACTTTTGGCTCAATGACCATAGAAAATGCCTCCGACAAAAAATATAATAAATTATTTTAGCACAAACTGTGTAAAATTTCCATATATTATTATAATTTTACCATATAGTTTTTAAATATCTTTCTCAATAATCTTTACCCGATATTTCAACTTTAGTCATTTACAAAGAAAAGAAAATATGATATCATTATTTTTAATAATGTTTAAAAGGAGGTAGTCAGATGGCACAGTCACATAAAGTTCAAAAGCATGCAATCAGACTTGCTTTGCATGAGATATTGAAATACATTGATAAAAACCCTGACAAAAATCTTGAAAAGCTCGCAAATAACATTTCTTCCATTTTCAGCGGCCTTTTCCCTCCTGAAAATTTTGAAAAGCTAAAGCTTGCTGTTGCCGACAAAGATAATGTCTGGCGTAATTACGGCCTTTCGCTTATCAATGATATTGACAGAAATGTTACCGAACAGATGCTTATGTCTTTAGGCATTGATGCAGGTTATTACGGCACAAAAGCTGTCCGTGAAAACCGAGAAAAATATCATTGCAACATTCCTTTTATTATACTTTTTGACCCCACAAGCGCCTGTAACTTAAAATGTAAGGGCTGTTGGGCTGCAGAGTACGGTCATAAGCAGAGTCTTTCAAACGAAGAAATGCAATCAATCGTTACTCAGGGAAAAGAATTGGGCACACATTTCTATATGCTCACAGGCGGCGAACCGCTAATCCGAAAGAATGATATCATTGAGCTTGCAAAAAACAATCGGGACGCAGGCTTCGTAATCTATACAAACGCAACTCTTATTGACCAAAAATTCTGCGAAGAAATGAATGAAGCGGGAAATATCGGTCTTGCATTGAGTCTTGAAGGCACTGAGGAATCAAATGACTGGCGACGCGGAGAAGGTGCATACAAACGCACACTTGAAGCTATGGATTTGCTTAAAAAGAATAAATGTCTTTTCGGCATTTCCGTTTGTTACACAAGGAAAAATATTGAATTCGTAACCTCTGACGAGTTTATGGATATAATAATTGAAAAAGGCGCAAAATATTCGCTTATGTTCAACTATATGCCTGTCGGTCATGATGCCGATAAGGAATTGATTCCAACGCCTGAGCAACGCGAATATATGTATAAATGGCTTAAAAAAGTCAGAAATTCAAAAACAGGCAAGCCGATTTTTGTTATGGATTTCCAGAACGACGCCGAATATGTCGGCGGTTGTATTGCAGGCGGCAGAAATTATTTCCACATAAACTCAGCCGGTGATATCGAACCTTGCGTATTCATTCACTATTCGGATACAAATATCAGAACGCATACTCTTATGGAGGCTCTTAAATCTCCGCTATTTACACAGTATTACAAAAATCAGCCGTTCAACGATAACCATTTAAGACCGTGCCCGATGCTTGAAAACCCCGAGTATCTTCGTAAAATGGTTAAAGAAAGCGGCGCTCATTCTTCGGACCTGATTCACGAGGAAAGCGTTGATGAGCTTTGTGACAAGTGCGTTGACTTTGCATCAGCTTGGGCTCCCGAAGCTGAAAGAATATGGACTTCTACTAAGCACAGGGATACTCATACACAGTATTACCGTGATACAGAAGAGGGTAAAAAAGAGTTTTCAGGCTGCAACGGTTGCTGTCAGAACTGTTCAAAGAATTCAGACGAATAAAATCAGATATCAAATAAAACAGCGTCTTGCAATCAAGCAAGACGCTGTTTTTTCTGTTTTTAATCTTATAGGATATTATCAATAATTTCTGATAAGTCCGACCACCTTGCCGAGAATGACTACCTCGTTTACAATGATAGGCTCATACGCGTCATTTTCAGGTTGAAGTCTGAAATGCCCGTTTTCCTTATAAAAGGTTTTTACTGTTGCTTCATCCTCAACAAGAGCTACAACCATTTCACCATTCTGTGCCGACGGTGTTTTTTCTACAATAACAATATCCCCGCTTAAAATTCCTGCATTGAGCATACTTTCGCCTCTTACCTTAAGAGCAAAAAGAGGTTTGTCCTGAGCACCTCTTGCAATGTAAGGGATATATCCCTCAATCTGTTCAACCGCAAGGATAGGTGTACCGGCTGTAACAGTACCGATAAGCGGAACACGCATATAATCATCCTGTGCTTCATTGCAAACTCTGATTGAACGTTTAAGCATAGGATCTCTTTCAATATATCCTGCTCTTTCAAGTGCATCAAGGTTTGCCTGAACTGAAGAAGTTGACTTTAATCCTACGGCAGCCGCTATTTCACGCACTGACGGAGGGACCTTGCTGACCTGCGAGCGTTCCATGAGATATTCATAAATCTGTTTTTGAGTCTTATTTATATCCGACATAAAACACCTCCGATATTTTTTCATAAACATAATAGCACAAATGTTCTAAAAATGCAAACATTTGTTCAGATTTTTCAAAAATTTTTTATTTTTAATATATTCAGAAGTGAATTTCATTATTTATACAACATTTCTTTGCATTATGTTCATTATTTATTCATATTTTCAGTGTATATTTAACTTGTACTCAGCAGAATAGAGTCCTCAATCCATTGTGCTGAGTTTTATCCCCCTCCTCAAACAACCCTAAATTCAGGAAAAATGGCTGAGATTTTTCTCGGTCATTTTTCTTTATATGAATAATCTCGGTAATTTTTGGGAATAATTATTTCGGAGGTAATAAATATGTCCGAAAAACAAAACAATTCTCAAGAATTAAAGAAAAAAGCTTCTCTTTATGCAATCATTTCAGTTTGTCTTTTAATCGCTGGTGCCGCTTCATATGTGACTGCCAAAAGGAATATTGCCATGCAAAATGAAAGTCCTGATATTTCTGCCGATATTACAAGTCAAATTCAAACTCAGGCTTCTGCGGACAGTAAGGTGAATGAAATAGTCAGCGGAATTTCTGATGACAGAACTGACTCAATTTCAGAACTATCAACAACACAATCCGTAACAGCAGAAGAAAAAACTTCAAAAGCAGAAAAATTGATAATCAGAGCAGAAGCTTTTACTTTGCCGATTGACTCTCCCGTATTAAAAAAATATTCAGACGCACAAATTGTTTATTCAAAAACTACTGACGATTGGCGAAGCCATAACGGTATTGATTTTTCAGGCAAGCTGGGTGATCCCGTTATTGCAGTAAACAACGGCATAGTAACCGATGTTTATGATGATACTCTTTGGGGAACGGTAGTGGAAATTGATCACGGAGAGGGCCTTATTGCACGGTATTGCGGTCTTGGAAGAGGAAGCACGGTAAATGCCGGCGACGAAGTAAAAATAAATCAGAGAATCGGCAACTTGAGTGAAGTTCCGATTGAAAAAGCTGACGGAGTACATCTCCATTTTGAAACGACACTTGACGGTATAACCGTTAACCCCATTATAGCTCTCGGTATGAATGAAAATGATGTTCGTTAATTGAACACGAAGTCGGTCGAGTAGTTTTCGGCCGATTTTCTTTACTACCGTTGCAAAAAAACTCGGAAAATGTTATAATAGCGGCACAACATTTAACAGAGGTTTATTATGAAGAAAATTCTTTCAATACTATTGTGTTTTATAATGCTTACAACACTTGCAGCCTGTTCGGGGCAAAAAGATATTGACGTTTATGATCCCGATTCTCCGACAAAAGCCGGTCAATCAACTAATACTCAGTCATCAAATACGGTAAAAATAACAGTACCTGAGGGCTTTACACTTTTAAAAATCGCGTGGAGACTTGAAGAAAAAGGTGTTTGCAGTGCTGACACATTTATTGACGCCGCACAGAATTATGACATTTCCAAGTATGAAATTCTCTCGTCGTTAGAAGGAAAAGAAAATATCTGTTTTTTGCTTGAGGGCTATCTTTTTCCTGCAACATACAGTTTCGAAAAAAATACCGATCCGACAGAGGTCCTTGACGCTATGATTAGTGCCACTCAGTCGAAATTTTCCGATGCAATGCTTGAGCAAGCCGACAAAATGGGATATTCAGTTCACGAAATTCTTACTGTCGCATCGATTATTGAAAAGGAAACCTATACCGACGAACAGCGCACACTCGTAGCATCTACGATTTATAACAGGCTTGACCGCAATATGCGAATTGAGTATGATGTCACAAAAAAGTATTGCACGGGCGTAATTCAAACTCAGTATCCTGATCAAATTGACCACTTTAAATATTACTACAACGGATACCGTTGTGACGGACTCATAGCGGGACCGATTTGCAATCCCGGACTGGCATGCATAAACGCTGCGCTTTGGCCTGACGAAACAGATTATATTTATTTTATAATTGATACCGAAGAGCCGCACAACTCGGCTTTTGCGTCAGATTATAACGAGCATTTAAAGAATATTAAGAAGTGGAAGAACGGCGAATTATAAGCCGTTGCAACCAAAAGTTGCGGAATTATTT
>CAMFTS010000014.1 GCA_945988915.1 uncultured Clostridia bacterium | reverse complement strand
AATGTTGATTGACATTCAGCACTTCTTCATTAGTAATCAAGCTCAATGTCCACTCGTCGTTATTTCTCATTTCACCGCCGAACATCAACGGTGAGCGGAAAATACTCCAAAGCGTCATCAATGTAAGCTGTTCTTCTTTTGTGAACTGTGTATATCTGTCCTGCGGTCCGTGGCAAATACCGTTTCTCGAAAGATTTCCGAGCGGAAGCATATCGCAATCAGGCCAACAGCCGTTTTTCACATACGGATACCACTTTTCAGTTTTTTCAAACATATCGTACAGCTTATTCCAATCATCCCAGAAATCGCCTGTAATTCGCCACATATTTGCATTCTCAGACAAATGCTCTGCCCTGTCCAGCTGTGCGGGTCCGGGAGAAAGTGAAAGAACCATATCTCTTCCGCAATTATCTATTGCCCGTCTTATCATTTCAATTTCTTCTTTTGCAGAATACGGATTATGCGGCTGAAACTCCGTGTTTGCTATGTCATCGACTTTAACATAGTCAACACCCCACTCAGCATACAATTCAAAAATGGAATTATAATACTCCTGAGCGCCTTTGCATTTTGTATTGACACCATACATATCCGTATTCCAGGAACAAACGGAAAAATGGTGAGCTATATCCCGTGCAGTAGCGTCTGTGCCAAGAAGCTTTGTATTTCTGTGTACTGCCTGACGGGGAATTCCTCGCATAATGTGAATTCCGAATTTCAAGCCCATTTTGTGAATTCTGTCAGCAATACTTTTAAAGCCGACGCCGTTTGCGGCAGACGGAAATCTGTTTTCAGCAGGAATAAGTCTTGAATACCCGTCCATACAAAGTTCCGTAAAATTATTGTAGTCGTTATCCTTTGCATCAGGCTCATACCACTGAATATCACAAACAATGTATTGCCAGCCGTAACGCTTCAGATTATCCCTCATATATTCTGCGTTTCCTATTAACTGCTCTTCGTTAACAGCCGCTCCGTAGCAGTCCCAACTGTTCCAACCCATAGGAGGAGTTAGTGCAATTATATTCTTATCTTTCATAGAATTCACCTCAAAAAATTAATAATCTTATATTATCACGATTTATATAAAACTGCAATCAAATTAAATTCTGTTTTTAACATAGAACAACAAAAAAAAGAGCAGACGATTCACGCCTGCCCTTAAAAACTCTGTATTATACAGAAGCCTTAACTTCTTCAAATTTATCTGTAATTTCTTTATCGGGAACTTTTGTAATAAGACTTACCACAACAATGAATATAAGACCTACAATGAATGCAGGAAGAAGCTCATAAATATCAAGAACCGTACCGACAAATTTTGTGCGTATCAAGAATTTCCAAACGAAAACAGTTATACCGCCCGCGAGCATACCTGCAACTGCACCGAATTTGTTTGTACGCTTCCAGAACAAAGCGCAAAGAACAACCGGACCGAATGCGGCACCAAATCCTGCCCATGCAAAAGAAACAATTCTGAATACCGAGCTGTCGGGATTTCTTGCTAAAAATACGGCAATTATCGAAATTATAATAACCGATACTCTTGCGAGAAGCATTGATTTTTTCTGCGAGAGCTTAATACCCGCAGTTTCCTGAACAAGATTCTGTGAAACTGATGACGCAGCTGCAAGCAGCTGTGAGTCCGCAGTTGACATTGTTGAAGCAAGTATGCCTGCAAGAATAATACCACCGACAAAAGCAGGAATGTAACCGTAATTGGAAATAACTTTTGCTATATCAACAATAATTGTTTCAGCGGCAGAAGTACTTTCATATGCGGGAACAATTCCTATTTTCATAAGTGAAAAACCGATAATACCGATAAGTACTGCAACAGCCATTGAAATTACAACCCATACAGATGCAACACGGCGCGATGTTTTTAATTTATCTTTATCTTCTATTGCCATAAAGCGAAGAAGAATGTGAGGCATACCAAAGTATCCGAGACCCCAAGCGAGCGTTGATGCAACAGGCAAAGCGCCGTAACTGCCCGTTGTGCCCGATGCGACATCAAATCCTTTAAACAAATTAAGATATCCGTCAAGGCTCTGAACATTCGCAAAAACATTTGAAAAACCGTTTGCTTTATTAGCACCGAAGCCAACAACAACTAATAGAGCTATTGTCATAACAATACTCTGCACAAAGTCAGTTGTTGAAGCGGCAAGAAATCCGCCGAGAGTGCAATACAGAACGATGACAATGGCACTGATAATCATTGCGGTCATATAATCTATTCCGAAAAGGGTTGAAAAAAGCTTGCCGCAAGCCGAGAAGCCTGAAGCAGTATATGGAATAAAAAATACAATAATCAAAATAGCGGCAACAGTTGTTAAAATCTTTGAATTGTCACCGAAGCGCTTTGCAAAAAAGTCGGGAAGCGTGAAAGCATCAATTTTCTGACTGTAAACACGAAGTCTTTTTGCCACAACCAGCCAATTGATATATGTACCGATAGCAAGTCCTATTGCCGTCCACGCGGCTTCTGCAATTCCTCCCATAAGCGCAACTGCCGGAAGTCCCATAAGAAGCCATCCGCTCATATCGGAAGCTTCTGCGCTCATTGCCGTAACAAACGGACCGAGGCGTCTGCCGCCGAGAAAGAAGTCACCTGATGTCTTGTTTCTGTCGGCAACCGAGAAGCCGATAACTATCATCATTACCATATAAAGAATTATAGTAATGAGAATCACAATGTTAGTTGTCATAATTACTCTCCTTTAAAAAACAATGCACATATTCTATCACACTTTTATAAAGAATGGAATACAGAATAAAGTCTATACTTTTTATAATAAATATCAAGCCTTAATTTTCATTACAACCTGAAAATTAAGGCTTTTTTAAATAGACTAAAGTATAGACTGATTTTTAGTCTAAAAATAAATTTTAAATTTTATGCTAAATATCCGTTCAAAAACATAGGAAGCATCTTACAGGAATAATCGCTTAATGAGTATTCTCCGTTGCACAAGCACCAATCATAAAGCATAGCTCTTTCATAAAGAGCATATGCCTTGACAATATCGTTTACGGAATTATCATCGGATATTTCTCCTTTTTTCTGTCCGTCAATCACTATTGAGCGCAAGAGCTTATAATATGTTCTGTTATGGTCAAGCAAGCTTTTTTCATTCTTAGTAATCAGCTGTGAAGAAAGCAACTGTGTTAATAGGTCGATTGATATACTGTCTTCTATCATTCTGAACAGTTCTTTATTCAAAAACAGCATTTTCTCAACACAGGTCATACTGTCCGCCATAACTTCGGTAAGCTCTTCATATTTCTCGTCAAAAAGATATGAAAGTGAAGAAAGCAATGCGTCTTTGCCGCTGAAATAATGATAAAACGAGCCCTTTGAAGTTCCGGATTCAAAAACTATATCGTCTATAGTTGTGTTATCATATCCCTGGTCATAAAACAACTTCCATGCCGCAGATACTATTTTCTTTTTTGTGTTTTGAGAGTTTTTCTTTTTCATATTTTTACTTCCGTATGTTTGTTTTTATAAATTATAGCAAAAAGGTTGGTTTATGGCAACAATTATTCAAATTACGCTGTCAATAACGGTCATAAAGCAAAAGCCTGATAAAATAACAAATGTAGAGATATCAGTTTTTATATTTCTCTTTATTTCAGGCACCATATTTTCAAAAATAACGAATAATATTGTTCCTCCGGCCGAAGCGAGAATAAGCGGCAACAGAAGCTGTGAAATGTTAACGAGAAAGAAGCCCGTAAATGTTCCGACTGCTTCAATCAAGCTTGAAAAAAGAGCTGTTATAATTATCTTTTTTTTATTCATACCAAGCGAAAGCATCGGTGGTATAATAATCATTCCTTCAGGAAAATTTTGTATTGATATTCCGCTTGTTACAGTAATAATGTCTGAAATCTCACCGGTTCCGAAGCTTACTCCTGTTGCAATACCCTCGGGAAAATGATGAATTGCCACTGCCAAAACGAATAAAAGCAAGCTGTCCATTCTGTTTTTATCTGTTTTTCTTTCATTATCAGTAAAAATAAATTTTTCGATGTACGGTATAAGTTTTGAAATAAGTTTTATAAATAAAGCTCCGCAAATTATACCTATACAAACAAGAATTATATTTGTAAATCCTGCGTTAACCTCTATAGCAGGTAAAATCAGTCCGGTTATAGCTGCATACAGCATTATTCCTGCTGAAAATGCTGTCAACAAATCATTCAGCTTTTCAGGGAATTTTTTTACAGTAAACCCTACTAAACTGCCTAAAAATGATGTTGAACAGATTATTACTGAGGTTATAATTAATGCTTTCATTTTTTCACCTCGTTGAAAGTTATACTACTATACTATTCACTTTAACTTCAACGGTGAAAAAGAAAAAGCGAAGTAAATACTTCGCTTAATCCTTTATAAAATATAATCTTTTACTGCTTAGCGCCGTTATCAAACATTTCAAGTGCTTTTACCGAAGCCGCAAAACAGTTTGCAAGGCCCTGAGGATTCATATTATCATATGTATCGCGTCTTGTATGATAATAATTTTCAAGCTTATGGTTAAGACCTGTAATACCTGTTGCACGGAAGCCTGCCTGAGCAAATGCTGCTGAGTCAGTTGCACCTCCGAGTGGCGGAACCCAACCTTTTTTACAAGGAACGTTAATTGCTTTAGCAGCTTCCATATAAAGATCAGAAACATCTTTATCGGCTTTAACAGTACCGTTAAGATCACGGTAGTTTGTCATAAGATACTTGGGATCAAAAATTGTATCATATGAAATGATGAATGTAGGAACATCTTGGAACTCGCCCTTATGAGCTTCACACCAAGCTTTTGAGCCGCGAAGACCTGCTTCTTCTGAGCCGGTAAGAATAACGCCTACTTCAGTATTTTCAAATTCAATACCTTCATCCTTAAGAGCCTTAAGAATTGCTATACCCATATAGCAGCCCGAAAGGTTGTCATTAGCACCGTCAACGATTCTGTTTTTATTCCACATCCAATAAAGGCCGACAAGGAAAGGAATGAACACAAAACCTCCGATTGCCAATCTTGACCATAAATCCCAATCAGAGAATGAACCCTCAGGTGAGAAAATTCCGATTGCTCTGTCATTAACGCAAGCGATAATTGAAAGAACGAGATAATAAACGGCACCGATACCGCAAATAATTGCGTGACCTTCAAAGCCTACGCCGCCAAGTGCATAGTTTACGGGCCATTCCCAAGCAGCATCAGGATGTCCGTTAAACAGAATACGGCGTTTTACTTCACCTGTCGGCTTCTTAATAGCTGTAACATTGTGACCTGTTAATTCCGGGAAAAATCTGTCAACGAACTTCTTGTAAAGTCCAAATTGCATAAAAGCAATAAAAAGTCCGAAAACAATAAGTATTGCCGAAACAACGGGAGCTACAAAATAAAGAGCAATAGCAAGAAGAACGAAAGTAATTGTAAAGTAAATCCATCCGAAGAATGAGCCGGGATTTTCCTTAAATGATTCAACCTCTGCATAATCGCAGCCGCAATCCTTTTTCAAAACTTCAGCCATATACTCACAAGACTGTAATTCTCCTTTTGTGCCGGGGCTTCTTGTTTCGAAGTCTTTGCAGATATGAGTGATTTCATCAATCATATACTGAGCAGCTTCATCTTTTTTGTTGATAATTTTGGATAAATCCATTTTTCCTAACCTCCTAAAAAATTTTACTGTAATACTTTACCATATTTCAACAAATATTTCAACACTTCCTATGCCAAAAGCGAATAAAAAAATAAATTTTTTTTGCATTTTTGCGATTATTGATTTATTAAATAAAAAAAATACAGCATAAGCTCAATTTAAGTTTATGCTGTGTTATTGCAGTTTTATTCGCCTCGCCATAAATGCTTTCGGAGATTAACTATTCCGTCATCGTTAACATCTACGCCCTCTGACCTCAACAGCTCTATTTGCCGATTTTTACCTCCGAAAGCAAAAGAGTCAGACACCCTACCAAAGCGGTTAACAACTCTATAACAAGGAATTCTTTCAGGATCGGGATTCACATGCAGAGCATAGCCTACAACTCTTGACCAATGAGGATTCCCGGCTAAAAGAGCAACTTGACCGTAGGTTGAAACCTTGCCGTAAGGTATTTTTTTAACTACATTATAAATTAATTCAAATGAATTCATATAATATTATCCGTGCAAAATTGCAGCAGAATCCCCCACTCCTTTTAGTCTGACAGACACCTCGACACTGTATTCAGAGGCTCCCATTTCTTCAAGCCAGTTTGTAATATTATTTTTATAATACTTCGGTTGAGTTCTCATAAGTCTTTTTCCGAACCCGAATATATCCGAACTTTCTTTTATTATACACTCATTTATTGAATTTTCCACATATTCTTTTATTTTTTTGCTTGCCAATTGTTCAATCATTTTAAAGTCTTTTTCCGTTTTCTTTTTCAGAATATTACCGTTAATTTCACTGATGCTCATTGAGGCGTCGATTTTTATTGTAAATTTAGGCTTTCCGTCTGCAATTTCTGTTTTGGTTCTCGTAGTGCTTTTTAATATTGAAAGAGCTACATTTGAATCGTTATATTCAACTTCAACCGTACCCTTTTGAATTCTGTTGCAGGCAAATAAAACGCCTTTAGCAACATCTGTTTTTTTTACACTGTTTAATTTATCGGATTTAAAAATTCCAATGCTGTCAACATACATTTTACTGCTGTTTTCATTTGATTCTTTTAATCTGATTACAGGAACTGCCAGGCAGGATTTCTCATCGGTTATTGCGTTAATTAAATCATATACTCTTGTATTCAAGCAATAGCCTTGTTCAGCAGAGCTCTCAATAATTTGCTCCGCCATTCTTGCAGGTATAATATTTTCGCCTACATCAGCATATACGATTTTTTGCGCTTTCTCCTGAGAAACAGCAACCAACACTGACGAACGGTTTTCTGTATTTCTGATAAAATCATCAAGATAGTCTGAAATTCCGTCGTTAGCTAATTCCCAACCGAAAATGACAATTCTGTTTTGTGAAAGCAAAGGATTTTTCCCTGTTAAATCAGACAGTTTAGAAACTGCCTCTGAAATTGATTTTCCTTTTTGCGAATAGTATTTAACCATACTTTCAGGTGTACTCTGACTTGAAGCATTAGAAGTTACATCAGTATTCAGAGCTTGCACGCTTACTAATATTTTTCCGTCCTCAGCTTTATCAAGGCCGAGTGCTAAAATGATTAATCTGTTTTTTAATTCGTTTGACTTTGTTTCGCCGGTTCCGGCACAGCTGCAAAGCAGTGAAAGGACCAACAGTAAACAAACAGCCGTTATTAGTTTTTTCATTCTTTCGCTCCTGAATAAAACTTATCTATAAGAAATAAAATCATAGGTATTATCACTACAAACGCTAAAAAGATTGAGCTTCTTACTGTTAATGAGGTAGTTACCTTGAAAGAAGATAAAGAATTTGATTCAATTAATACTGCCAATGAGTTAATAATTCCGAGAAAGACAATCGCGCCGTTTAACGATACTTTTTTGAAATTGCTCGAAATTATATCGGCTACTAAAAACATCAGAAAACTCACTTTAACAAACGCTGAAAAAATCCACATACCCATAAGCAAGGCGTCCATTCTTTCAAATACCGAAAATCTTGAAAGAACCGCCATAGAATGAATCGGAAACAACTGCAAAAGCGAAGCGTCACCCAATGTAGTCATAAGGAAGAAGAAAATTAAAGTTGTAATTACCGTAAAGCTTACAATCCATAAAGCGAAGCTTTTAAGCGTTTTCCCGGAAACTTTCGGAAGAAGCACCAACAATGCCGCCGGTTCAACCGTCCTGATAATTACAGACCAAATCACAATTGATACAGGGCTTATTCCGTAAAAAAACACCGGAGACAGATGATTAATATCAACTCTTTCAATAAGTGAAAGTAAAATAACAATGAACGAACCAATAAACAAGAATAAAGAAATTGTGCCCGTTCTGCCAAGCGCTTCCAAGCCGTGTGACGCAGCATAACAAGTTGCCGCAATAGAAATAACCATAAATAAAGCCGTACTTTTTTGCGGAAAAACAATAGCTGAAACAAAAAGATTCATTCTTACCAAGGCAGAAAAAATAAAAATCAAGAAGAACAAAGCATACAGTATGGCTATTATTTTTGTCAGCTTTTTAGAAACCTTATCGGATATTTCAAATAATCCTTTGCCGTTCTTTAATAATAAAAAGGTCGGTATAAAGAAAATGAAAGTTGAAAATCCGCCTATTGCCATAGCAATAATATAGTCTGAATTTCCGACTGCAACATCAAGAATCGGCATAAATGTTATAGTTGACAAGAGTCTTAAAACAAGAAGCACTGACAGCAGCTGCCAAGTGCTTATTTTTGATTTGGTGTTCATTTACTTCTCCATCTTATCAATTTTCAATTCGCGTTTTCCAAGCTTTTTCCATGACATTCTAAAGAAATTATCTCTCATAGCTCCCAAAGAAAACGGAGCTATCGGTGAAAGCAACGGTACGCCGTAAGGATTAGCCGCACACATATTAACAAGCAAAACAGAAGCACCTACAACTATTCCGTAAAAGCCGAAGATTCCGCCTATTACCATAAACGCAAATCTTAAAAATGCAATAGGCTGATACAAATGAGGTACAACAAACGAAGTAATTGCAGACAAGCCGACAACTATCAGCAAAGGTGCAGCAACTAATCCGGCAGAAACTGCGGCTTCGCCAATGACAATAGCGCCTACAATTCCCACGGTTTGTCCTATGGATTTAGGCATTCTCAACCCTGCTTCACGGACAATCTCATAAATAAAATGTATAAAGACCGTTTCAAGCATTACCGGAAATGGAGTTATACTTTCCTGAATTGCCATATCATAAAGCATTGATACCGGTATTACCTCTTGATGAAAAGTGCAAATTGCAATATAAATTCCGGGTAAAAAAATGCCTATAAAAAACGAAACAAATTTTAATGTCCTTATCAGTGTCGCGTAAAACGGACGGTAATTATAATCGTCCATTGTCTGAAAGTTTTCCGAAAACAGATACGGTGCAATGATAGCAAAAGGAGTTCCGTCGGTTATGATAAGCACTCTGCCCTCTGCCATTTCCGCACAGGCAACATCAGGTCTTTCGGTTGTTCCCAACGCAGAGAAAAAAGAAAATCGTTTGCTGTCAAGGAAAGGTCTTAAGTACCCCGAGCCTAAGACCGTGTCAAGCTTTGCGTTTTTTATCTTTGTTTTAATATCGTTGACGGTTTCCGGTTTTGCCCTGTCGGACATATAACATACGCAAATTCTTGTTTTACTCGTCTTACCGCATTCTACTATTTCACATTTAAGTACCGGAGACCTGATTCTTCTTCTTAAAAGCGTGATATTGTCTTTAAAGCTCTCGGTAAAAGCTTCGTGCGAACCGATTTCCTCTACCTCGGCAACCGCGTCATCGATACTTCTTTTAGGAAAGCCTTGAACGCCGAAACATTCGCTGTAATTGACTCCGTCAACAAATAAAACAACCAAGCCCGACAAAACATTTGCAATAGCGTCCTGTAAAGTTTCCGCTCTTTGCTGATCAATACCTGCCACCACATTTTTACTGATAAAATCGAGCAGTTTTTCTTTCCTCAGCGGAAGCCTCTTTTCGCTTATAATAGGCTTGACTACCTGTTCAACGACAAGAAGATTTTCACACATTCCGTCTGCCATAACAAAACAGATATCAGCATTTCCTACTTTAATTTCTTTATAAAGAATATCAAAGCTGTCTCCGAATTCCGACTTTAAATAACTGATATTCATTTGCAGGTTATCGAAAATAGGCAATTTAGGATCTTCATCTTCAACCGGATAGGTTATATCATCAATATTTTTTTTGATAAATTCAAACATTTTATCACCATATTTGGTATTGCCATAATAAATAGTAATATTCTTCAAAAGATTGCAAAATATATAAATGGTGATTTTATGTTAATAGGCTTATTCAGAGCAATAATTCTCTATATTGCAATTATATTTTTTATGAGAATACTCGGTAAAAGGCAGATTGGTGAACTTCAGCCGACGGAATTGGTTATTACTATTTTGATTTCGGAAATACTTGCAATTCCTATGCAGGATACGAAAATTCCGTTAATAAACACTATCATTCCGGTATTCTTGCTTGTCGGCTTTGAAATATTGATTTCGGTCGTTAGTCTGAAAAGCTGTAAATTCAGAACACTTTTACAGGGTAATTCAGTAACTGTTATAAAAAACGGTAAGCTTGATTTGACTCAGCTTAAAAACATCAGATTTTCAATTGACGATTTGCTTGAAGAACTGAGGAAGAAAAATATCTTTGATATTTCTATGGTTCAGAATGCGGTTGTAGAAACCGACGGAACGGTTAGCGTTATGTTGAAAGCCGAATATGATGCGGTAACAATAAAAGATTTGAAAATAAAAAAGCCCGAAAACACTTTTTCTTCGGTAGTGATTTCGGACGGAGAGATTATTAAAAAGAATTTAGCTGATTGCAATACAGATATTAATTCATTTAATCTGTTTTTGGAAAGCAGAAATATTAAGGCAAAAGATATTATGCTGATGACACTTGATGAAAGCGGTAAAATAAATGTAATAAGAAAGGATGAGTGCTTATGAAAAGGATAATAATTGCTTTTGTGCTTGTCTGTTCAGCAATATTTTTAGCGTTTTTCGGATATTTTGATTTAAAAACGAACGGGAAAAAGCTTATTAAATCTTTTGAAGTAACCGCATATACTTTCAATGATGAAGCAGACGGTTCTGTCGAGAAGAGTTTAAAAGACAGCCTTGAAATGTGGGAAAAATACAGAACGAGGTTTGAAATATATATCAATCACGATGAGCTTGATGATATTCAAATAACAACAAAAGAACTGGAACAGTACCTCAGCGGAAAACGCGATGTTGAAGTTGACGAGTTATGCCTTGACTGCATTAACAGATTAGAGCATATCATCGATGCAGAAACACCGTCATTGGGTGAAGTATTCTAATTGGCAGAGTCTTCTTTTTTCAAGCTTTTATATTTTTCTCTTGTCGCAATTCCGCCTCTGAAATGCCTTTCCGCTTTGTTAAAATCAAGCACTTTTCTGACGCTTTTATATAATGAAGGGTTTATTTTTTTTAACCTTTCCGATACATCGGTATGAACTGTGCTTTTGCTTATTCCGAATTCTTTTGCAGCTGCTCTTACGGTTGCATTGTTTTCTACTATGTATTCACCGAGCCTTGTCGCTCTTTCTTCTAAAATATAATCCAAAATAAAAACCTCCTTAACATATCACTAAAAGATATGTTAAAGAGGTTTACTTTTATAACTCTGTTAAAAAAATTATTTTGTACCGAAAATTCTGTCGCCTGCATCACCAAGTCCCGGAACGATATATTTATGATCGTTAAGACATTCATCGCAAGCCGCACAGAAAATATCTACATCAGGATGTGCGTCAGTAAGTGCTTTAATTCCTTCAGGAGCTGCAATTATGCACATAAACTTTATAGATTTCGGCTTGTATTCCTTAATCTGATTGATAGCGTCAATAGCTGAACCGCCTGTGGCAAGCATCGGATCAACAACAAATACCTCACGCTGTGAAATATCTGCTGGCAATTTGCAGTAATAAGGAATCGGAAGAGCTGTTTCGGGATCACGGTACATACCGATATGACCTACCTTTGCTGACGGAACAAGTGAGAGAACACCGTCAAGCATACCCGTTCCGGCTCTCAGGATAGGAACAAATGCAAGTTTCTTACCTGAAATTACCTTTGTTTTTGCCACTGCAACGGGAGTTTCAACTTCGACCTCTTCAAGAGGAAGATCTCTTGTTGCTTCATAGCAAAGCAGAGTTGCAATTTCAGAAATAAGAGCTCTAAACTCTTTTGAGCCTGTATTTTTATCTCTTAAAATGCTGAGCTTATGCTGAATTAACGGATGATTTGTAATTGTAACGTTTGCCATTATAATACCCCCAAATTTTCACAAAGTCCATAAAATATTATATAACAGTGTTCAACAAAAAACAAGTTATTTCTGCGAATTTTCAATATCTGTAAGTTGGTCTATTCTTCTTTGATGCCTGCCGCCCTCAAAGCCTGTGTTCAGGAAAACATCAACTAATTCAACAGCAAGTCCCGGACCTACCACTCTGCCGCCCATACAAAGAACATTTGCGTTGTTGTGAAGTCGGGTGTATTTTGCGCTGAAATAATCCGAACAGCAAGCCGCTCTGATTCCGTTTACCTTGTTTGCAGCCATTGAAATACCTATACCCGTACCGCAGCAAAGAATGCCCATATTCTCATCGCTTTTGACAATTTCGTCGCAGGTCTTTTTGGCGATGAGTGCATAATCTACCGAATCAGGCGAATTTGTCCCACAGTCAACATATTCAACACCCTTTTCTTCAAGATAAGCAATGATGGATTTCTTTAATTCATAACCCCCGTGGTCAGCACCTAAATAAAGCATTTTTCATTCTCCTTTTAGTTTTTTATTGTTTAACTCCCTCTGTGCCTGAGGAAGCCTTAGATACACCGGTAAAAGTTCTTTTGAATTTACTGTTTTCTCTCCTGAAGAAAGCTTTTCAAAAGTCAGCAAAGCCACGCTTGAGGCATGTGCATACTGCATCTGCGAAGACGGTAGATAAATATTATCTATTTCATCTTTCAGCTTATTGTAAACCAAGTTTACAGCATCGCCTGCAAGAAGAACTTTCTTATTCAGAGCGACAATTTTTTCTTTTAAATCATTGATTAAAACTGCATCGTCGTCTGAAATTCTTTTGCCGTTTTCAAAGAAAGCCGTATAAACCTGATTACAGCGCGCATCCATTACGGAACAAACCACTCCGTCAAAGGATTTGAACGGATAAGCAATACTCTCAAGTGAAGAAACCGCATAGCAAGGTTTGTCCTGTGAATACGCTAATCCTTTCAAAGCAGAAACACCTATTCGTACACCCGTAAATGAACCGGGTCCTGCCGACACTGACAAAACATCTATTCCCTTAATATCAGTCGCTGTTGATTTTAATACACCCTCAACCATAGGCATAAGCGTTTGACTGTGCGTCAAGCCTACATTCACAAAGCTTTCGCCTAAAACCTTTGAGTCCTCCGTAACGGCAACTCCGGCTGAAAGTGAAGAACACTCAATAGCTAAAACCTTCATATTTCAAAATCACATCCGTCTATTTTAATAACTCTGTCATTGTCCTGTTCGCCTTTTTCAATGCTGATTCGAATAGCATCAGCAGGCAATGCGTTCTCTATATTTTCACTCCATTCAACACAAAGAACACTACCCATATCAATATAGTCAAAATAACCTGTTGAATATAAATCATCCCAAGACGAAACACGGTACATATCAAAATGACAAAGCTCAGAATTCCTACCGTAAACATTTACGATTGCAAATGTCGGACTCGAAACATCACAATTAATGCCCATTCCCTTTGCAACGCCTGTGGTAAATGCAGTTTTTCCCATACCTAAGCCGCCGAAGAACGCAACTACCCTGCCACCCCTCAGCTTGCTTCCGAGCCTCTCACCTATTGAAACAGTTTGTTCATAACTGTTTGAATTAAAAACCTGCATTTAATCACCCTTAACATTGTAACACTAAAAATTGCTTGCGTAAATAGTTTTCACTTGAAATTAGTTTAATAACATAATATAATATTTAATTGAAACGAGGTGATAAGATGAAGAGAAAAAACAATCCTGTTTTAAACTTTATTAAAGAAACGGATTTATACCTTTTCACTTTATGCCTGTTTGCATCGGTTTTCGGTCTGATTATGGTTAACAGTGCCACACGGTACACTACTGTCGGTGAAAGCTCATCATTTTCAAGAGAATTTATAGTAATGATTGCCGCCGTAGGCTTAGGCGTTATACTGTCTGTCATTATTTCTGCCTTTGACTATCAGATTTTCACAAAACTATGGCCGTTAATCGCGATAGTCTGTATCGGAATAATGCTTGTTCTTTTTAAATGGGGTACAGGACCTTTATCACGACCCGATGTTCATACCTGGCTTAAATTCGGTCCTGTAAGCTTTCAGCCTTCTGAGCTTGTTAAGGTAGGGTTTATAATAACTTTCAGCGTTCATTTAGAAAAATTAAAATACAAGATCAATAACTTTTTTTCAATATTACAGCTTGGTATTCACGCGATGATTCCCATTGGGCTTGTTGCAGTTACAGGTGATATGGGTTCTTCTCTTGTTTTCATTGTAATTGCAGGTGTTATGCTCTATGCGGCCGGTGTTCATTGGGGATATTTTGTCGGCGGAATTGCTTTTGTTGCAGCAGCCTCCCCTTTAGTCTGGACATACGGCTTAAAGCAGTTGCAAAAAGACAGATTCTTAGCGTTAATCTATCCCGAGCTTTATCCCAATATTATTTATCAGCAAAAATACGGTATAAATGCAATAGGTACGGGTGGATTTACGGGACAAGGTCTTTTTCACGGTGCATACACACAGGCAGGTGTTATACCGGAAGGTCAAAACGATATGATTTTTGCCGTAATCGGTGAGGAGTTAGGCTTTGTCGGCTGTATAGTAGCTTTGCTGACTCTTGTTCTTATCACATTAAGAATAATTTCAACAGGTAAAAAATCACTTGAACATTCAACTAATTTAATCTGCTGCGGAATGGCGGCAATGATAGCGGGTCAAATGCTTATCAATATAGGTATGTGCCTTATGCTTCTCCCTGTTGTCGGAATTACACTTCCGTTTTTCAGTTCAGGCGGTTCTTCAAATCTTTGTATTTATTTAGGTATAGGTTTGGTTCTAAGCATTTACCGACACAATTGCGACCCCGGAGCAAACAACTTAAAGCTCTATAATCATTTTGAAAATTTCAATAACTGATTAAAAAAGTTCCCGTAAAAGGGAACTTTTTTGATGTTGTTTAAAGCTTTTTAAGGTTTGCCATTTTAGCCATAAGCTTCTTTGTACCGACTTTATTGAAAGCAATTTCAATTAGCATATCATTACCCATGGCCTGAGTTGAAGTAATTACACCTTCGCCGAAAACTCTATGACTTACAGCATCACCCGGTTTATAGTCAAAAGTTGCGGCTGCCGAGGGCTTTTTAATTCTGTCGGCAAAGCTGTTGAGTTCTTTTTTTGCAACATATTCTGATGAAGAATTATCAAAATCAGCTGAATATGACGCTGAGTATTCCGATTTATCCGTTCTTTTTGCGGAATATGACCGAGCAGAAGAATCGGAGCCTTGGAATCTGTAACTGTTTCCGGAATAATTTCCGAATGATGTTTCGTTTGTGTGAACGAGCAATTTTTCCGGAATTTCCTCAAGGAATCTCGACGGTCTGTAATAATTAGTAGAACCGAACATCATTCGCGTTTTCGCGTTGGTTAAAAACAGCTCCTTCTTGGCTCTTGTGATTCCGACATAGAAAAGGCGCCTTTCCTCTTCAACTTCCGATTCAATATACATACTCTGCATTCCCGGGAAAATACCCTCTTCCATTCCGGGAATGAAAACTACAGGGAATTCAAGACCCTTTGCAGAATGTAATGTCATCAACACAACCGCATCGGCATCTGCATTATAGTTATCAATATCTGTCATCAAAGCGACCTCTTCAAGAAAATCTCCGAGAGTGCCGTCAGGATTTTCTTCTTTATATCTTGTAAGGTTGGCGCTTAACTCATTCAGATTGGCTACTCTGTCGTCAAATTTTTCAGGCTCGGACTTTAACGATTCAATATATTCTGTTTTTTCAAGCACTTTATTTAATATTTCGGGAAGTTCACAGGTCTCGGAAAACTCAATCAGCTCGTCAATCATATCTGTAAACATACGCAGTTTGTTAGCACTTCTCTTAAGGATTTCATATTCATCTGCTGTTTTAAGCACCTCATACAGAGAAATGCCGAGTGTATCTGCAATCTGTGAAGCATAACCAACTGTAGTATCGCCAATGCCCCTTTTCGGTGTGTTAATAATACGCTGCAATCTAACCTTATCTGCCGTATTATTTATTACACTTAAATATGCCATCGCATCTTTAATTTCCATACGATCATAGAATTTATGACCGCCGATAATTCTGTACGGAATACCGCTGCGTACAAGTGAGTGTTCAATCGAGTTGGACATAGCATTCATTCTGTAAAGAACCGCAATATCGCTGTATGTATAACCGTCGGCAGCAAAATCGTTTATCTTTTTAGCTATGTATTTTCCTTCGTCGGTTTCATCGTTTAAGGTGTGCCAACGAACTTTTTCCCCTTCTCCGTTTGCAGTCCACAAATTTTTTCCTTTTCGCTCAGAATTATGTGAAATAACTGCGTTTGCGGCATCAAGAATATTCTGTGTTGAACGGTAATTCTGTTCAAGTCTTATTACAGAGGCATTTTCATAGCGCATTTCAAATTTTAAAATATTTTCAATGGTTGCGCCTCTGAACCGGTAAATGCTCTGGTCATCATCACCTACTACGCAGATATTTTTGTATCCGTCGGCAAGCATTGATGTTAGTTTGTACTGAGCATAGTTTGTATCCTGATATTCGTCAACCATTATGTGACGGAATCTGCGCTGATAATACTCAAGTACTTCCGGACATTCTTCAAAAAGTCTGACAGTATTGACTATGATGTCGTCAAAATCCATTGCATCGGCGTCATAAAGCATTTTTTGATATTTCTTATAGCACTCGCCTATCTTTGAAAGTCTTAAATCACTTTGATTGTTTTCGCAGTATTCCTCAGGTGAAATCAAAGAATCTTTCGCACGGCTTATTTCATTCATAATGGTTTTATGAGATAAAAATCTGTCTTCAATATTTAAAAGCTTTTGAACTTCCTTGATAACTCGCTTGCTGTCATCGGTATCATAAATTGTAAAATGCTTTGAAAATCCTATTCTCTCACCGTCGCGTCTAAGAATTCTGACACAGCTTGAATGGAATGTGCTTGCCCATATTTCCTCCGCTTTTTCGCCGAGCATAACCGAAAGTCTTTCTTTAAGCTCGTTTGCCGCTTTATTGGTAAATGTAATTGCAAGAATCTGCCATGGCTTTACCGCATCAACAGAAAGCACATCGGCAATTTCAGGATATACCGAACGGTCGCCTGCAAGATAACGCTGCATATTGATAAAATCGCGCTCGTCAGGAGTTCGCTCAAACCACTCCGAATTATAAGCATTTCCGAATTTAACGATGTTTGCAATTCTGTTTACAACGACTGTTGTTTTACCCGAACCGGCACCTGCAAGAATTAAAAGCGGCCCTTTTGTATTAAAGACCGCTTTCTTTTGCATATCGTTCATTCTTTTAAATTCATTTTCAATTATCTGTCTTCTTAAATCTACAAAACTGTTTTTTTCCATTTTAAGATGTCATTCTCCAAGTATTATTCAAACAAATTACCGCCATGCGAATCAATAGCAACAGTCAGAGGGAAATCACAAAACTCAAGTCTTTTTACAGACTCGCATCCAAGCTCTTCAAAAGCAATTACTTCACATTCAGTAATACATTTAGAAGCCAAAGCTCCTGCTCCTCCGATAGCGCAAAAATATACTGCTGAGTTACGGATGATTGCTTCACAAACTTCCTTAGAACGAGGACCTTTTCCTACCATTGCCGAAAGCCCCATATCAAGCATTTCAGGTGCGTAAACATCCATTCGGCTTGAAGTGGTAGGTCCGCAGGAACCGATAGCAAGCCCCTCGGGTGTCGGAGTAGGACCGGCATAATATACCACTGCGCCGTTTATTTCATAGGGTATTTTTTCATTATTTTTTAAAAGCCCGAATATTTTTTTATGAGCAGCATCTCTTGAAGTAAACACTGTACCCGACAGGTAAACGGTATCGCCTGCCTTTAAATACTGAGCAGCTGATTTTATTTCATCGGTTTTTATTCTGTATTCGCTCACGCCTGTTCCTCTTTTTTCCCAAAGGTGAATTTTGAATCCGGTTGAATGTTAAGGTCTTCATTAAAATCCGTGTGAGGCGGATACTGAATATATGTAAGACCGCTGCCGTCGTTGGTTTCTATTACCCCGTTTGCATCGTCATCCAAATCGAATGTAAAGCTCAAATCCGGTTCAAAAACGGCATCCTGACGAATACTTAAATTCTTTGCCGAAGCAGCCATACGCTGAGAAAGGACAGCTATATTTGCCCGTAATTCATCCATTGAATTTGTAAATGATTTTGAAAGTCTTTCAACTTCCTGAGAGAGATGCGAAATTTCGCTTGCCTGCTTAGAAATATCGTCGGAAACAGCTTTTGAAGTTGCGTATGCTTTTTCATTTGCAACTGCAACAATTTCATCGGAATACTTGCGTGCGTCAAGAAATGCCGCGCCAAGTCTTGTTTCCGCTTTCTTCAGCTCGATGTTATTCTTCTCAAACTTCTGCTTAGCGTTATCATATTCTTCGGCAACAGCGGTAAGCTCGTTTATTCTAACATTTAATTCACTGTTTTCCGATTTAACAGCTTCTGTTTCATTATTCTTTTCTTCAAGCTCTGCTTTAACCTGTGCAAGTTCCTCACACTGTAAAGTCAGTTCATCAACTCTTGAAGAAAGCTCCGAAATTTCGTCTTCCTTTGCGGAAATATCGGTTTTTAACTGCTCAATCTGATTTTGTAACGACTCTACATAAGAAAGCACATCTTCTTTTTTAAAACCGCCAAAGATACTTGTTCTCATAATTTTTTCATCCATAATAACACCCCGGATGTTATATAAATATAGTTTTAATCTTAAATATTTTAAC
>CAMFTS010000013.1 GCA_945988915.1 uncultured Clostridia bacterium | reverse complement strand
AACGGCGAAGACCGCGGGCAACATTGTATTCGCCGCCGCCTTCCCAAGCTCTGAATGAACGGGCAGTTTTAATTCTGCCGTCGCCCGGATCAAGACGGAGCATAATCTCACCGAGCGAAATCATATCAAATGTGCAGTCTTTTTTATCTCTTAATTTCAAATCCATTTTAAAGTCCTTTCTTATATACGGTTACCTATAAGGATACAAGCCTCGCAAAGTGCCATAAATATAAAAGCAATAATCAGATCCTTTTTTGCCTTGTTATTGAACGCCTGAGCCTTGCCCTCTTCAACAGTTATTTCAGGTGTTTCGGTTGTAGGCTTGTTTTCATTTATTTTTGATTTTTTGTTATCCAAAAAGAATTTTACGACGAAAACAATAGCTATAAGCAAGCAGACGCCTGCAACAAGATACATCCACATAATACTCTCCTTACACGCCCGAATATGCGTTGAATCCACCGTCAACAGCTATGGTTGTACCTGTTATAAAGCTTGAATACTCTTCGTCACAAAGGAACAGGAGTGAGCCCTCAAGCTCTTCGGGTTCGCCGAATCTCTTCATTGGAGTTGCGGCAAGAATTTTACCTGTACGGGCTGTCGGTGTACCGTCTTCATTCCAAAGAAGAGTTTTGTTCTGATTTGTTGAGAAGAATCCCGGTGCGATTGAATTAACGCGGATTCCAACCTCTGCAAAGTGAACTGCCATAAATTCCGTGAAATTCTTTACCGCCGCTTTTGCTGCCGAATAAGCGGGAATCTTTGTAAGCGGACGGTAAGCATTCATAGATGTAATCATAACAATACAAGTATTTTCTTTCTTCGCCATATCAGCTGCAAATACCTGAGTAGGAATAAGAGTGCCTAAGAAATTAAGGTTAAACACAAATGAAATACCCTGCGGGTCAAGGTCAAAGAATGTTTTTATATCGTCATTCTTTTCAACGAGGTCAACAGCCTCAAGTGTTTCCTTTGTTGTTGTGCCTTTAGGATTATTACCGCCTGCGCCGTTCAGGAGAATATCGCAGGTACCGAGTTTTTCGTTAATGATTTCTCTTGCTTTTTGCATATTTTCGGTTTCAAGTACATTGCAAGCCACCGCGATTGCTGTGCCACCCTCTGAGGTAATCTCATCGGCTACCTTCTGAGCTGCTGCTTCGTTCAAGTCGAGAACAGCTACCTTAACGCCCTGACGCGCAAGTGCTTTTGCAAAATCTCCGCAAAGAACTCCGCCGCCGCCTGTAACAACTGCAACTCTGCCTTTAAGGTTTTCGTGTGTCATATTATTTGTTCTCCTTATTCTTTTTAACTGCTTCCCAAAGTCCGTTAATATAAGCAACGCCTAATGCTCTGTCATAAAGTCCGTAGCCGGGACGGGCAACCTCACCCCAAATCATTCTGCCGTGGTCGGGACGGATATAGCCGTCAAACCCAACATCCTGAAGAGCCTTGACGATTTCATACATATCAAGCGAACCTGTATTTGATTCGTGTGCCGTTTCGTTGAAATGATTGTCAACCACCTTAACATTGCGAAGATGCGCAAAGTAAATTCTGTCACCGAATTCACGGATCATTGCAGGCAAATCATTTTTAGCACTTGCACCGAGTGAACCTGTGCAGAATGTAAGTCCGTTATATTTTGACGGAACGATTGTAAGAAGCTTTTTAAGGCTGTCCCTGTCCTTGATGATTCTCGGAAGTCCGAATATATCCCATGGCGGATCATCGGGATGGATAGCCATTCTGACATCACATTCCTCACAAACAGGCATAATTGCGTCAAGGAAGTATTTAAGGTTATTCCAAAGGTCATCTGCTGTGACGCCCTTATATTTTTCAAATAATTCTTTGATCTCGGGCATTCTCTCTGTTTCCCAGCCCGGCATAGCATAGCCGTTAGAATTGTCGTCAATCTCTTTGAACATATCTTCAGGGCTTTTACCCTCAATCTGAACACCGTCATATGAAAGGCAGGTTGCTCCGTCGCCCATATTCATTGCGAGATCGGTTCTTGTCCAGTCAAATACGGGCATAAAGTTATAGCAAATAACCTTAACCCCTGCTTTAGCAAGGTTACGGATACTTGTCTTATAGTTTTCAATGTATTTTTCACGCGTAGGGAGTCCGATTTTAATGTCCTCGTGAACATTGACGCTTTCGATACATTCCATTGTTAAACCGGCGTCCTCAATCTCTTTTTTCATTTTAAAAATATCCTCTTCGCTCCAAGCTTCGCCCGCAGGAAGATAGTGAAGTGCAGGTACAACCCCGACAACATTCGGGATTTGTTTGATTTGTTCAAGAGAAACCGTGTCTTTTTCTGAGCCAAACCAACGAAAAGTCATTTGCATTTTGCAATTCCTCCCATTCTATTTTATATTTATAATATTTTATCACTTTATACTTTTTATGGCAATATTTTTATTAAGTTTTTTGCTCTGAAATTCAAAAAAAAACAGAGCGATAAATCAATTTAATCACTCTGCTTAAATAAAACTATTCTCTGCTTTTCTTTAACGCTTCAAGGAATTCTTTATCTTCCTTTGTAAGCTCTGCTTTATTGAGCATATCAGGTCTTCGCTCATAGGTACGCTTTAATGACTGCTGTCTTCTCCACTTTTCTATATTCGCGTGATGTCCTGACAAAAGCACTTCGGGAACTTTTTTATTATGCCATTCCGGCGGGCGTGTATATTGAGGGTATTCCAAAAGCCCGTTATAATGACTTTCAAGCTCTTTCGCTTCATCGTTAGGAAGAACACCGTCAAGCATTCTTGAAATTGAATCCGCTAAAATCAATGCCGGCAATTCTCCGCCTGTGAGGACATAGTCACCTATTGAAATTTCTTCGTCAACAATCTCTTCAATTACTCTTTCATCTATGCCTTCGTAATGACCGCAAAGAATTACAAGTCCGTCAAGCGTTGAAAGCTCTTTGACCTTTTGCTGAGTCAGCGTTTCGCCCTGAGGTGACATATAGATCAGACGGGGTTTTGTTTTATGCTTTTCGCAAACAGCCTTGTAGCAGTCAAAAATCGGCTGTGGCTGCATAAGCATACCCATACCGCCGCCATAGGTTGCATCATCAACCCTGTTGTGCTTATCAAGTGTATAATCCCTGATATTAACTGCATTTATCTCTACGCAGCCCTTTTCTCTTGCTCTGCCGATAATGCTTTCTTTAAGTACATTTTCGCACATTTCAGGGAACAGTGTCATTATATCAATTCTCATCTTCTATGACGCTCTCCTCTTCATCAAACAAGCCTCTCAGAGCTTTGATTTCAACAGTTTTGTTCTCAACATCTGCACTTATTACAACGCTTTTAACAGCAGGAACCAATGTTTCCTTTCCGTTGTCGGCACGAACGGTCCAGACATCGTTTGCAGGATACTTCTGAACATCTGTTATTTTGCCGTAAACTCTGTCCGTTCCTGATTCTTTGACAGTACAGCCGATTAAATCCTCAACAAACCAGGTATTTTCAGGTAATACGGCATCTTCACGCTTCATAAACAAAACCGTATTGCGATAAGTCTGTGCTTGCTCGATTGTATCAATACCATTCAATTTGAGTATTACAATATTGCCGTGCGGTCTTGCAGACTCAACAGCAATACTTTTTTCGCCGTTTTTATCAAAATAAACGGTCTTTATTTTTTTTACAAACGCCGGACTGTCGCACCACGGATTAAGACGCATTTCCCCTCTGACGCCGTGTGTGGAAACGATTTGCCCGAGCTCAAGATATTTTTTCAACATAAAATTTACCCGTTACAAAAA
This sequence comes from uncultured Clostridia bacterium, assembly GCA_945988915.1. Classification (GTDB taxonomy): domain Bacteria; phylum Bacillota; class Clostridia; order Oscillospirales; family Acutalibacteraceae; genus Fimenecus. Next base: position 16,198 of record CAMFTS010000013.1, on the reverse strand, counting down.
GGCAGACTTTCGGTCTGCCTTAATTGTATCAGTCGATATCGACCTGAATTTTTTCGCCATCTTTAGTTGCGCGAGCCTTGACAACAGTTCTGATTGCTTTTGCAATTCTGCCCTGTTTACCGATAACTCTGCCCATTTCTTCCTCATCAACATGAAGATGATAAACCGTAACACCATTTTCATTTGGCTCGTCAACAGTTACAGAAACTTTATCGGGATTCTCAACAAGACCCTTTGCGATAATTTCAAGAAGCTCTTTCAATTAAAAGACCTCCTTTTATTATTTAATAATACCGTTCTGCTTAAGAAGAGCCTTAACAGTGTCTGTCGGCTGTGCGCCGTTCTTAATCCACTGCTGTGCCTTTTCCGCATCAATTTTAACTTCAGCAGGATTCTTCATAGGATCAAATGTACCGATTTCTTCGATGCACTTACCGTCTCTCGGTGATCTTGAATCTGCTACAATTACACGGTAGAAAGGAGCTTTCTTAGCGCCCATTCTGCGAAGTCTGATTTTTACTGCCATTTTGTTTTCCTCCAAAATATATAAAAATAATATTTATGCCAACCACTTAAAAAGTGTTTGATTAACTGATATTACATAGGGAAGCCGCCGGGCATTCCCGAGCCTCCGCCGAAGTTAAATCTCGAAAGCTTTTTACGCATACCTTTTGAGTTTAACTGCTTCATCATTTTTTGCATATTTCTGAATTGGGCTAAAAGACGGTTAACATCTTCAACCTGCATACCGCAGCCTGCCGCAATTCTTCTCTTCCTTGAGGGATTGATTATGTCGGGATTTGCTCTTTCTTTAGGAGTCATTGAAGAGATAATTGCCTGAATTCTGTCAAGCTGTCTGTCGTCAACATCAACATCCTTTATCTTGCTTCCGACACCGGGAAGCATTGAAAGAATATCTTTCATTGAACCCATTTTCTTAACCTGCTGCATCTGTTCAAGAAGGTCGTTGAGATCAAACTTGTTTTTACGGATTCTCTCCTCAAGCTCTGCTGCTTTCTTTTCGTCAAGAGCCGTTTCAGCCTTTTCGATTAGAGAAAGCACATCGCCCATACCGAGAATTCTTGATGCCATTCTGTCGGGATAGAAATAGTCAAGCTCGTCAAGCTTTTCACCCATACCGACAAACTTAATAGGTTTGCCTGTTACTGCTCTTGCTGAAAGAGCGGCACCGCCTCTTGTATCGCCGTCCATCTTGGTAAGCACCATACCGTCAATACCGAGTGTTTCGTCGAATGTGCTTGCTACGGTAACGGCATCCTGACCTGTCATAGCGTCAACTACAAGAAGAATTTCGTGCGGATGTACTTCAGCCTTGACATTCTGAAGTTCTTCCATAAGCTCCTGATCAATATGAAGACGACCTGCCGTATCTATGATAACATAGTCATAGCCCTTGTCTTTTGCAAGTGAAACAGCTTTTCTTGAAATCTCAACCGGATCGCCCTGTCCCATTTCAAAAACGGGAACATCAACCTGTTCACCGACAACCTGAAGCTGCTTAACGGCAGCCGGACGGTAAACATCGCAGGCAACGAGCAACGGTCTGTGATTTTCTTTTTTCAGTTTTAACGCAATTTTTGCACAGTGAGTGGTTTTACCCGAACCCTGAAGACCGCACATCATAATAACCGTAGGCGGATGTGCAGCATAGGCAAGCCTTGTCTGTGTTCCGCCCATAAGATCGGTTAATTCTTCATTAACTATTTTAATAACCATCTGAGCGGGAGTAAGACTTTCCATAACCTGAGAGCCTATAGCTCTTTCGGTTACTCTCTGTGTAAAATCTTTTGCGACTTTATAGTTAACATCAGCTTCAAGCAAAGCAAGTCTAACTTCTCGCATTGCTTCCTTTACATCTGTTTCGTTAAGGCTTCCCTTACCTCTCAAACGCTTAAACGCTGAGTCAAGTCTGTCTGATAAGCTTTCAAATGCCATTATAGTACCTCTTATTCAATAACTGATAATGCCAAAGATTTTATTCTGACTGATGATTCGTTTACCTCTCTTGAAAGGTCATGTTCAAGATTATAAGCATTTATCTTGTCAGCGCAGTCAATAATTTCGTTCATACGGGCTTCAATTTTTCCGAACTTTTCTACGAAGCCAAGCTTTGCTTCCATATCGTAAAGTTGTGCTTCTGCTCGCTTTATAGCATCACGGACGCCCTGTCTGGTGATCCCTTCGTTTTCGGCAATTTCGGCAAGAGATAAATCATCATTATAATAATAATTGAGAAAATCTCTCTGCTTTTCAGTGAGCATATCACCATAAAAGTCATATAAAATTGTAATTCTTATATCATTTGCCAAGAGAATCCCTCTTCCGAAAATAATAAAACGCAAAAAGCCACCCTGTAAAGTCATTTGCTTTACAGGGTGCTATTATACTAAATAATATTCATTTTGTCAAGGACTTTTTTATTATGACCAATCAATAACAGCCATATTGTCTTCATTGTTCAACGGGTCTTGTCCGCCGATTACGACCGCACTGCCCGAGCCGCTGTTTGAAGAGCTTGTTGAATTCTTTGTTGTAGTTACAGCAGAAGCACTTGTTTTCTCGTTATTAACAGTCTCCTTCTCTGCAGAAACCTGTTCGGCAGTTTTTGTAATAAGGTCCTCCGGAAGTTCAACGCTTCCGTCAGCGCCTGTTGTTGCAGGTATAACTTCACCTTTAACATTTGTAACAAACAACTCGCCGTTTTCATTAGTCGAATACTCGTTTACGCTTGCGACGGTTTTATTGCTTACTGCAGCAGTAGTGGTGTTGGTTGTAGTGCTGTCCTCTTTATCTTTTTTATTGCAGGAAGCAAAAAGCAAAACTGCAACTATAAGTAAAACTGAAATTACAAGCAATTTTTTATTCATAACATTCTGTCCTCCGTGAATTAATTATTAAAGCCATTATATCATATAAAAGCACATTTTCAACAAGAAAAAATCTGTTATTTGAATTCGGCAATAGTTACGCCGTCTTCTCCCTCACCGTAAACGCCTGTACGGTAGGATTTAATATTAGGATGCTTTTTAAGATGAGCCTGAACAGCCTTTCTCAAAACGCCTGTACCTTTGCCGTGAATAACTGTAAATTCATTAAGTCCGAGCCTGAGCGTGCTGTCAATAAACCTGTCAAGCTCCATAATAGCTTCTTCTCTGTCCATTCCTCTGAGGTCAACGCTCGTTTTTGCGCTTTTCGGTGTTGAATCTGCAACCGAATGAACATTTCTTTTTCCTGAATTTGCTTTTTTCTTTTTTTCACCGAGCAAGCGTAATTCTTCTTCAGGTACCTTTGTTTTCATTATACCTGCCTGAACTTCAACATTGCCTTTTGAGTCCTTTAAGGCTGTAACGGTTCCCTCTGTTCCGAGAGTGACGATTCTTACTCTGTCGCCTATTTTCAATTCTCTGGGCAATTCATAGTCTTCGTCATCATCAATATAAAAATTGTCGGCAGTAATGTCGTCAATATCGTTAAGATGAGATTTCATTGCCGCTCTTGCCTTTCGAGCCATTTCTGCGGCATTCTTCTCTTTTGCCTGCTCTTTTTTGAGCATATCAATTTCCATCATAAGAGAATTTGCTGCGCGGCGTGCATTTTCGACAATTCTGTTTGCTTCGTTCTTTGCCTTTTCAATTTCCTTTTCGCCTTTTTGAGTTGCCTCTTCAAGCTTTCTCTCCGCTGATTTTTTAATCTCGTCTATCTGAGCCTGCAATTCGAGCGTTTTGCTCTTTTCCTCTTCCATTTGAATTCTTGTTTTTTCAAGTGTATCGACAACATCTTCAAATCGGCTGTTTTCGGCGGAAATCAATTCCTGTGCATTATCAATGATTTTCTTATCAAGATTAAGTCTTGCCGAAATGGCAAAAGCGTTTGACCTTCCCGGAATACCTATTAAAAGCTTATATGTAGGTCCGAGTGTTTCAACATCAAATTCGCAAGAAGCATTTTCGACTCTGTTTGTTCTCAAGGCATATTCTTTTAATTCTGAATAGTGCGTTGTTGCGGCAATTTTGGCACCGTTAAGGCGTAAAAATTCAAGTATGGAAACAGCAAGCGCCGCTCCTTCAACGGGATCGGTACCTGCGCCTAATTCGTCTATCAATACAAGCGTTTTATCGTTTACCGTTTCCGTAATTGAAACTATTTTTGTCATATGCGCAGAAAATGTTGAAAGCGACTGTTCGATACTCTGTTCTTCGCCTATATCGCACAGAACATTTTCAAAAACGGAAAGCTCTGAATTTTCGTAAGCCGGAATGAAAAGTCCGCATTCTGCCATAAGGGTAAGAAGTCCAAGGGTTTTGATTGAAACCGTTTTACCGCCGGTATTCGGTCCCGTGATTACAAGCGAATCAAATTCATTTCCGAGTCTTATATCAATAGGAACTACTGAATTTGCAGGCAAAAGCGGATGTCTTGCTTTTTTCAATTCAATAACGCCCATATCATTCATTATAGGCTTTGTAGCTTTCATTTTATATGCAAGCTGAGCTTTAGAGAATATTAAGTTAAGCGTTACGGCACTTTTATAGCTTGCAATTATTGACTCTGCAAATTCTGCCGCCTGTGCCGAAAGGTCGGCAAGTATTCTGTCAATTTCATCGCGTTCCTTGCTCTGTAAAACTTTGATTTCGTTATTTGCTTCAACAACTCCTGCGGGCTCAATGAATACCGTTGCTCCGCTTGAAGATGTATCGTGCACCATACCGGCAATACTCTGTCGGTGTTCGCTTTTAACGGGAACGACAAAGCGTCCGTTTCTCTGCGTAACAATAGCTTCCTGCAAGCTGTTTTTATAAGTCTGCGAATGAATCATTTTGTCAAGCTGTTCACGGATTCTCGATTCCTGAATCCGCATTTTACGGCGAATATCTTTTAATTCGTGAGAAGCGTTGTCAGATATTTCTCCGTCTGAAATAATTGCGGTTGTAATTTTATCTTCAAGGTATTTATTTGCCGTAAGTGCATTGAAATAATCGTCAACGGCAGTTTCCATTGATGAAGATTTATCTCGCCAAGAAATAATTGTTCGTATTACTCTGAGAGTCTGTGCTATGTCGAGTAATTCTCTCATATTGAGCACACCGCCTGCTTCAGCGCGTCGCAAAGCGTTATCAATGTTAATCAGTCCTCCGAATGACGGGGCTCCGAATTTTGCTATAAGAATATGAGCGGCTTCGGTTTTTGAAAGTGATTCGTTTACTTCAAAAATATCATTTGAAGGTTCTGTTTTAAGAGCCTCATCGTATGCGTCCTTGCACGCGGTAAGCTCTGCTAACATATTCAGAATTTTAGGCAATTCAAGTGCTGTAAAATCTTTTTGCATATTATACTGTCCTCAAGGAATTATAAAAATCAAGTGTTTTATATTTTCGTTCTGTTTTTATTTTCAGATACATCTCTGTTACATATGAAAGGTCCTGCAAGCCTTCATCGCTCATTTTAAAATTATAAAGCTTCTCAAGCCGTGAAAAAACTATGTGACGCATAGCAGTCACCGTATTCAGCTCAAGTGCTAAAGGAACACCTGCGCTTGCACAGTTTTCACAGTATAAAAGACCGTGCTCCATATCAAAATACATTGTCGGCGTTTCAAATTCACCGCAGCGTTCACACGCAACAAGATTAGGCATATAGCCTGAAAGTGAAAGCAAACGAAGCTCCGTGATAGCTTTGATTTGCAGATTAGGTTTTTTCGAGGTTGAAATCATATAGAGTGAATTAAGCACTACTCTTAAATACTCGTTCGCATCGGTTTCCTGAGGAGCTAACTCATAGGCAAGCTCTGCAAAATACTGAGCCAATGCAAGTTTTTCGATATCGTTGCGAAGTCCGAAAAACACCTCTATACATTCAGCTTCGTCAATTATGTAGCTGTCCTTACCGTTATATAAAGACAGCTTTGAATAACACAAAAGGCCCGTAGCCGACTGTTTTTTTGATTTAATGCTTTTCGCACCTCTGACGAATGCTTTGATAATGCCGAAATCAGCAGTTAACACGGTTACGAGCTTGTCTTGCTCACCTATATTCTGTTCTTTAAGGATAAGTCCTTTTGTGTTTAGTCGCATCAGCGTTTCCTTTTAAATCTTCTTTATTTTTTTCGGATAAAAATACTAAATAGTCCTCTATTTTTCCGCTTTTTGAAAAAGCAGCCCAATATTCCTCGCTTTTCATCAGAACACCACCTAAAAGGTTTATCATTTTTAAATTAACCTTTTAAGGCGGTATATATTACTGTCAATCCAATCCAAAATTGTGAATCAGTCCCTCACGGTTACGCCAATCTTCCTTAACCTTTACCCAGCATTTCAGATTGACCTTAATATCAAAGAAAGCTTCGATATCCTGACGGGCAAAAGTAGAAATCTTTTTAAGCATATTTCCGCCCTTGCCTATGATAATTCCCTTATGGCTTTCACGCTCGCAATAGATTGTTGCTTCAATATCCATAAGACTGCCGTCGTCACGCTCACGCATTTTTTCAATACCGACTGCTGTGCCGTGCGGAATTTCTTTATCTAAAAGCCTGAGCATTTTTTCTCTGATAATCTCTGCAACAAGTACTCTTTCGGGCTGATCCGTCAATGTATCATCCGGGAAAAAATGAATACTTTCAACCGACAAAAGCTTAAGCTCGTCAAGCAGTTCATTCATTCCGTCGTTGTTAACGGCCGATACGGGAACAACTGCCTTGAAGTCATAAAGAGAAGAGATTTCTGCGATTTTCTTCATAAGCTCTGTTTTTTCCCTGACTGTATCAATTTTATTTATTGCAAGCACAACCGTCATCTTTTCGGCTTTGAATTTTTTTATTAATTCAAGCTCTGCCGTATTAAGTTTTTCTTCGCTTGCATCCACAACAAAAAGGCAGGAGTCCACACCGGAAATACTGTCGCTGACAGCTTGTACCATTTTTTCTCCGAGTTTATTCTTCGGCTTATGGAAACCGGGTGTATCCGTGAAGACGAGCTGAATATTGTCATCCGTTGTCAGTACGCCCATTATTCTTGTTCTGGTAGTCTGCGGTTTTGATGAAACGATAGCTATTTTACTGCCGATAAGCTTATTGAGAATCGATGACTTGCCGACATTTGCCTTGCCTACAATAGCTATAAATGCTGTTTTTGATGTATTACTCATTTTATTTATCCTTTTTTGTACTGTTATCCTGTGTTGAGTTTTTGCCGAAGCCTCTGAAAATGAATACTGTCGAAAGTATTATTGACAGAATAAATACTGCAAACATATACGGCTTTTCAACATAGTAATTGAAAAGTGCTTTGAATGCTTCGGGCTGAAAAAGAATTGCAACGCCTGCAAGCACTGCGAAAATTGCACATATAAGGACTGCGCCCGCCGCCGTATCCTTCGCGATTTTTCCGTTTTCGGTGAATTTCTCGCTTGCAAGGTCAACAGTTCTTTCAATCGCTGTGTTGACAAGCTCTGCCGCCATAACCATTGCATTTGCCAAGAATATTACGGCAAACTGCGTTGCGTTCACCTTGAAAAAGTCGTATATAAGCAAAAATGAATACATATATGCAACACAAGTCAGATGTATTCTCATATTTCGTTCATACTTAAGTGCTTGATATATGCCTCTGAACGCATATCCGAAGCTTTTGAATAAACTGATTAAGCTTTTCATAAATAATTATTCTCCGTCAAGAAAATAGCTTCCGTTTCTCTTAAGCCCGAGCTGTGTCAGAACGCTTTCTTCCTTTTCTCTCATATGTACCGCTTCAAGTCCGCCGTTTTCGTGATCGTAGCCGAGAAGATGCAAAAGTGAATGTACCGTAAGGAATGCAACCTCTCTCTGAAGCGGATGTCCGTATTCCTCTGCCTGAGAAACTGCCTTTTCAAGTGAAATAACGATATCACCGAGCATTTTTGCGCCTGTGTCGAGATTTACATCATATTCTCCGTTTTCACCTAAAGGGAATGAAAGAACATCTGTTTCGCGGTCAATATTTCTGTGCTCTTTGTTAAGTGCATGTATCTGTTCATTATTGACAAAACTGACGCTGATTTCGGCAGAGCCCTCAAAGCCCTCCTGAAGAAGAACAGCATTACAACAGCGGCGTACAAGCATTCTTACGCCTGTAGGGATTTTAACTTCTTTTTGATTATTCGAAATAATAACTTTAATCTTATCGCTCATCGTCTTTTACTCTCCTCACTTTTTTCATATGCCTTGATAATATCCTGAACCAACTTATGTCTGACAACATCTTTCTCTGTAAACTCATTGATTGAAATTCCCTGAATGTTTTTAAGAATTTTCATAGCCTGAGTAAGTCCTGATTTTTTTCCGTCAGGCAAGTCTATCTGTGTAATGTCACCCGTAACTACCATTTTCGAGTTAAAGCCTAAACGGGTCAGGAACATTTTCATTTGTTCTTTTGTCGTATTCTGCGCTTCGTCAAGAATGATAAAGCTGTCATCAAGAGTTCTGCCTCGCATATACGCAAGAGGAGCAACCTCAATGCTTCCCCTCTCCTGATATCTTTGGAATGCTTCTGCACCGAGCATATCAAAAAGAGCATCGTAAAGCGGTCTTAAATACGGGTCAACCTTCTGCTGTAAATCTCCGGGAAGAAATCCGAGCTTTTCACCTGCTTCAACTGCCGGACGGGTTAAGATTATTCTGTTTACCTCTTTTGCGCGGAAAGCTGTTACCGCCATAGCGACTGCAAGGTAGGTTTTGCCTGTTCCGGCAGGGCCTGCTCCGAGAACAATAGTATTATTTCTTATTGCTTCAATGTATTTCTTCTGTCCCAATGTTTTTGGCTTTACGGGTTTGCCCTTTGCAGTGACGCACACACAATCGCCTGTCATTTCGGCAAGTTTTTCTTCAGAATCGTCATTGACTAAAGAGATAACATATCTTACATTCTGGTCGGATAATGCTTCACCTTTATTTATTAGCATTAAAAGTCCCTTTACCGCTCTTGAAGCCTTGTCAACATTTTCAACCTCGCCCGTTATTTTAAGCTCTGAACCGCGGCTTATTACATTAACGGAAAATTCCTTTTCGATCAGTTTAACATTTTCGTCAAAGCTGCCGAAAAGGCTTACGGCGTGCTCCATTCTGTCAACGCTGATAATCTGTTCAAACACCGATTTACCATCCTTTACAAAAACTGTGTATATTTACTATATAATACCATAGTTTTTATGAAATATCAACCAAAATTGCTTTTACCGAGCCTATGTCTTTTTTGATTTCATAATTACCTGAAAACGATATACTGCCGTCATTTTTATTCTCTGTAACAGACTCCGAAATTATTTCTTCACTTTCAAAGAAAATATTTCTGTAATGCTCGCAATATTTTTTTGCGGAATACAAAGTTTTATATTCCTCGGGTAATTCTGTTTCATCTGAAACTGAATAAGAGTGTTCTTTTATTATTCCCAACGGCAAAGTGATTTCACCGTTTGTCAAATATTCACTGCAGGAGGTTTTATTGATTTTACCCACCGAAAATCCGAGTGGCAGCTTTACTCCTAAAACATACAGTAAATAACGGTCTTTTTCGCTTTTTTGTCTGCAGAAAGTAAAATTCTGTTCCCTTGTGTTTATTTCCTTTTCGACCTTGGCAAATACTTTGCCGCGCGCAGTTTTCAGATTTGAACTTCCGTCTGCATTTTCGGTAATACCTGAAATTAACAAATCGCCTTTAATAACAGCATCACCTGCTTTTATTTCCGGATGTCCTATATTTGCTTCAACGCTTAAAACTATTGCATTTTCACTCGCAACTATATTGCACGGATGCGACTCGTCGGGAAATTCCGGCTTTTCATCTCTTTCATTTACAACTATCTCTGCTCTTGAGCCGATTATGTTCACGCTTGCGAATGAAAGTTCAGGTAATTTTCTTGTCACTCGGTACGCTGACTCTTCACAGTCAATTTTTGATTTCAATGCGCCGACTCTTACTCCGTTTTCATAAAAGGCGTCAAGTATTTGTTCTTCGGTCAATTCGGTATTTCCGGAAACGCTGATGCTCCAAACCATTGAAGAAAGGAGTGCGACAAGAAGCAAGGCAAAAGCCATTCCGGCTAAAATTCCAACGCGTTTTCGGTAGGCATGCGCAAAAAAAGGAAGTCCGTGCTTTTCCCTGATGCTCACTCTGACTCCTGAGCGTTTAGCAGACTCCCTAATCGTTTTATAGCCTTTTACTGTTGTATCAGCCTCTAAATAATCCTCTTTTCTTTTCAAATTCCATAAAGGTATTTTATTCTTAGTGCAAAGGTTTACAAATCTTTCAATAAAACCTCCTCTTGCGGTAAAGCTGACATAACCCTTCAGGAATCTTATTAGTCTTATTATAAGCATAAATTTACCCCATACTTTCAAAATCGATGCTGAAAATATTTCCCGAAATTACTGTCTGTGAATCGGAATAATTTTTAATTTCAATATCGTCCCCTGTAAATCCGACAATCAAAGTGCCTGTGTTCAGTTTAATACGCGACTGTGAATACTCGACAATTCCCTTACAGCCGTCAACTATTATTTCTTTATTGCCGTCCGCTTCAATGTGCGGCAGCTTTGTGTCAAGCATTTCAGGTATTTCGAGCCTGTTTCTCAATGCTTTTTTTAATTCCTTTTCTGTAGTTTTCCTATTACGCCTTGAGGAAGCCATACTCTCACCTCGCTCATAGAAATATATGTTTTCGCATATAGATTGATTACTGAAAGAGTGATGATATGAGAAGAAATATTATTAAAAATTTACTTTTAGCCTTTTTTACAGCTTTGATATTTATTTGTCTGTTCACAAAATCAAAAGATTGCGTGCAGGGAATTAAAGACGGTATTGCGCTCTGTATGGGTTCAATAATTCCGTCACTTTTTCCGTTTATGATTGCATCTCAATTTGTAATTAAATCGGGACTGGCGGACTTTTTCGGATTTTGCTTTGAAAAGATAACCAAAAAGTTATTCAAGCTGTCGGGAATATGCTCATCTGTAATTTTAATGTCGTTGATAGGCGGTTTTCCTGTCGGTGCTAAAATGACCTGCGACTTGCTGGAAAGCAAAAAGATAAGCAAAAATGAAGCGCAGAGATTAAATATGTTTTGCATAAATGCCGGTCCTGCTTTTATTATCGGCACAGTAGGAGATATTTTTGCAGGAAGCAGAAAAGCAGGTATTATTCTGTTTGTATCAACAGTTATTTCTTCGTTGTGCGTAGGACTGATGACTACTGTTTTATGCGATAACTACGACTTAAAAGATGAAAAAATATCGGCAGAAAATGTTACAAATCCCATTACGGCATTCTCACATTCGATGTCCGAGGCTTCAAAGGCAATGCTTTCTGTATGTTCATGGGTAATAGTTTTTAATGCGATCATTAAATGTATTTTAAGCTTAGGTGATAAAGGATACGCCATAACGCTTTGTTCAATTCTCGAAGTAACAAGCGGTTTAAAACTGTCCTGCGGCGTTCTGCCCATTCCTGCACTTGCCGCAATTCTTTCGTTCGGTGGCTTATCCGTCCATTGTCAAATCTTTTCTTATATTCAAAAGAGTGAGATAAGCTTCAGGCTTTTTTATGCTTCAAGACTTATCTGCGCGGCGTTATCCGCTTTGATTTGCCATTTTATTTTACAAATATGCCCGTTTGAAATTGAAGTATTCTCTTCAAATGCGAGCATAACCGCAAGTGCGTATTCCGTTTCACTTCCGTCGGCGATTGCACTGATAATTATGTGCTGTTCACTTATTTTCGAGGTTGATACAAACAAAAAAATATGTTAGTATAATTATATAATAATAACGGAAGTGAAAAAATGAAAAAGACTGTTTATAATACCGATAATATTTCACCCGCTTGTGCATACTGTCTTGTCGGAAAGCCTGCTCCTGACGGTGAAACCGTGCTTTGTCCAAAAAAGGGTGTTGTTGCTAAAGATTACAGTTGCAGAAGATTCAAATATGATATTATGAAACGCGTTCCGAAAAAAGCCCCCAAATTACAGAGCTTTTCCGAAGAAGATTTTTCTCTTTAAAATTAAACGGAAAGCATATGTTATCGACACAAAGCAAAGTAACAGGTAAAATGGCATAAAGAAATCCCACTATTTTCATAGTGGGATTTTTTTGCTTTTTAATTTTATTCTTCAACCTTAAATCCTTCTGCTTCTCTTTTTTCAGCAAGTTCGCTTTGCATCTGTTTTTTGTAATCGCCCGAAATCTTGTAAAAGAACATCGGCAATGAGCAAAGCAACAAGCTAAGTCCCGGTATAACCGAAACAAGTGAGAACATAGCAAAATTCTGTGTTCTTGTAAGCTCGGTTGCAGCAACAACGGTTGTAGCATTAAGCATTTGGTCAGGTTTAAAGCCGATTACCATATACATTACAACGATACCGCAGGTTGAAAGTGCTGAGCCGAGTTTGTTTATAAATCCCTGACAAGCTGAACCAAGCGCATTATCTCTGTGTCCTGTTTTTAATTCCATATAGTCAAGACAGTCATAAATCATTGCGATTGAAATTGTATTTATAACGCCGAGAGGAACACAGGAAATCAAAATAAACGGAATACAGATATAAAGATTTGCCGTAAACCAACCGATAACGGTTGTAAAAACACTTGCAACAAAACCTGCAAGGCAAGTAGTAATAAGTAATTTCTTGTAATCAAATTTTTTCATAAGCATAGGCATAAGGAGAGTTGCACCGAACATACCTACAACCGCACACATCTGGAAAATCGTTTTAACGCTTGACACCGAAGCTGCAATGGCTTTTGTTTTTTCTTCAAGCGACATTCCCGTAAGGTCAGGTCCGATATAGAAAGCATAGCGTGCAACATGGATTGCGGCTGCCTGAACCATATATCTGCCGGAAGACAGAACTCCCATAAGAATTACAAGCAAAAGAGGTTTGCATTTAAAAATTCTTGACAGTTGTGAAGGCTCTCCCGCCACTTTTTTCTTGATGGGCGGAACAGCTCTTTCTTTAATGTGGAAATAAGAATTTACATACATTATTATTCCGATAGCAACAACCGAGCAGGCAATAATCAGATACTGCTTTTTGTTGTATTCTTCAGGATCGGCGGTGCTTATAAAAAGAGGAAGCAAAAATCCTGCCGCAAAGAAGAATATTTCAGGTAAAGCAGAGCCGATGCTGTTCCATATCTTACTGAAAGAAACGATAGAGCTTCTTTCGTCAGAATTCGGAGTAAGCACATTCGGAAGGCTCCAGAACGGAACATCAGCCATTGTGTACATCATACCCCAAAGCACATATACTATTGCAGAATAAATCATCAATGATTTCTGCCCGAGGTTCGGACTTAAATACATAAGTACGGTTAAAACAGCTATTGGCAGTGCCGCAAATATAATGTAGGGCTTAAACTTTCCCCATTTTGTTATATTCCTGTCTGCGACTATTCCCATAAGCGGATCGTTAATAGCATCCCATACTCTTGCAAGTAACATAAGTAAAAGAACAAACATAAGCGGAAGATGCAAAACATTGACATAATAGTCACTTATGTAGCTTGACATCATAGCATATATCATACCTTGACCCATACCGCCGATAGAAAACATCCAAAGTTCTTTTTTACCTACATATTTTTTAGCTTGCAAAGAAGCTGACTGTTTTTCTTTTCCCATAATAAATCCCCTTTTTCTTTATTAAACTCATTATAAACTTTTTTTACAGCTTTGACAATTATTATTTTAGATCTATCTGAAATTCCGAATTCGGAACAGAACTCTCAACATATTTACCTTCGCCGAAAACACGGGCGCGCGCAATGATTTTATCATCATATACCGATACAACATACCCTTGTGTGAATTTGCCGAACTCACCGTGATTTATTACGCCGACGGTCGGAACGGATATTGCTTTGAATCTCACGCAGTCTTCATATGTATATTGACTTGTGCAATAGTGAAGATGACCTGTAAAAAATAAAACATTTCCGTATTTCTCGAATATTTCTCTGAGCTTATCGGATTCCCTGCCGACAGTACCGCGCCATTTTCCCTTACCGAGAAATGTTACAGGCAGACCGTTAGTATTTTTTAAAGGCTGGTGATTAAAAATGAATACAGGTTTTCCGCTGTTCTGCTCTGCTTTAAGTTCTTTGTCAAGCCACTCAAGCTGTTCATCACTTATATATGAAGCTTCAAATGCCGTTCTGTCGGCGCCCATCATTATAAATTTGTAGCCGTTGACATAGGTTGAGAAATAATATTTTCCGTTTTTACTTGCCTTTCCGTTTTCAAAAGAATTCAGGAATGAATTGAAACGGGCGGTTTGTTTTTTATAGTTGCGTAATCTTATGTCGTGATTGCCGGTAACTGCAAAAATATTGCTGAATTTGTTCTCAATACCGCTTAAAAGCTTTTTGGTAAACGCGTATTCGCATTTTGCACCGTATTCGGTAATATCGCCGAGCATTACCAAAGCGTCAAATTCAGAATTTGAGTTTTCAACATCCCTGCAAGCTGAATATACTCTTGCGGAACGCAGAGGAGAAATAAATGAAATCTGCGGATCTCCCCATATTATTAAATTCATATTGGCATTCTTGTCGGCTTCAACAGGCGTTTCTTTATTCGGTACTAAAACCCTTTTGTATTTTATTAAATTATTAAGACTTTTTTCCATTCGGCTGTAAAGCATATCTGAAATTTTCATTCTTTCTCACCCTCTTTTTCTGCTTTGATTTAATTATATGATATATGAATTATAAAATCAATAAAAAAAGAGATGCAGTTTAAGTCTGCATCTCAAAATACATTTTTATTATACAACATCGTTTGTTGCTATAATATTTACTCCTGTGCCGAGAATATTCTCAATTACTATATCCCCGATTTCAACCGGTGCTTTAAGAGTTACTTTATTTACCTCTTTCATTGCATCGAAAAGCATTTCCTTAGGAATAGGTGATGCGGATTTAACCGGAACAACAGGAAGACTGCCGCCCTCAACCTTTACAGTTGAAGTTAACATTCTTTCGGGATGTGTGCACTCCTGTCTTGCGTACTTGTCACCTCTCGGACAAGTATTGCCTTTTACCGAAACGACCTCATTGTTGTCGTCAAGTTCTACTGTAATAGCGCAGCCTATCGGGCAAGATACGCAAACCATTTCTTTTGTTGTCATAATTTACGCCTCCTCAATAGTTACTGTAAGTGTGCTGTCTTTCGGCAAAGCCTTGATTGTGTCGAGTTTAAGAAGAATGTTTTCCATTTCACCCGGAGTCATCTTCTTTTTGTTTCTTGACATAATTATTTCATCGCCGCATTTTACAACAAGCTTAACATTTTTAAATACTCTGCCTACACGGAAATAAAGCTTAACATCTTTATCTGTTTCTTTATTTATTCTCTGCGGAACGATATATCTAACGCCGTTTGTACCCTCGGTGGCTAAATATTCGCCTGTCTTCTTTTCGCCCTTAATGAATTTTGCGGCACCCTCGCCTGCTATCTGACTTTCCTCGGTAACATAGTCAACAAGGTCGTGCACCTGCAAAACATTTCCGCAAGCAAATACACCTTTATGTAATGTTTCTCTGTATTCGTCAACACAGGGACCGTTTGTGATTTTATCAAGCTCAATGCCTGCATTCTTTGAAAGCTCGTTTTCAGGAATAAGACCTACCGAAAGCATAAGAGTATCACAAGGGATATATTCCTCTGTACCCGGAATCGGCTTGAGATGCTCGTCAACATTAGCAACGGTTACTCCCTCAAGTCTGTCCTTGCCGTGAGTCTTAACAACAGTGCAGGAAAGACGAAGCGGAATATCAAAGTCCTCAAGGCACTGAACAATATTTCTTGTAAGTCCGCCTGAATACGGCATCAATTCGCAAACGGCTTTAACCTTTGCGCCTTCAAGAGTCATTCTTCTTGCCATGATAAGACCGATGTCGCCTGAGCCGAGAATTACAACTGTTTTACCCGGCATATAGCCGTCAATATTTACATATTTCTGTGCAGTACCCGCAGTCATAATTCCTGAAGTACGGCAACCTGCGATTGAAAGAGCGCCTCTCGGTCTTTCACGACAGCCCATTGCAAGTACGATTGCTGTTGCTTTAATGGTAAGAAGGCCGTCAAAATTATTACAAGCAGTTACAATATTATCTTCGGAAATGCTGAGAACCATTGTATCAACT
>CAMFTS010000012.1 GCA_945988915.1 uncultured Clostridia bacterium | reverse complement strand
TGTTCTCCGAAACACAGAAATCTTCGATTTCGTCTTGTTTCGTGAGGTTATTATACCATATCCGCGAAGCGCGTTTGTTGTGCGAAGCGGGAATGATACAATGTTCTCCGAAACACAGAAATCTTTGATTTCGTTTTGTTTCGTGAGGTTATTATAACACAGAATTATTACTAATTTATTACAAAATTAAAAAACTTTTCAACTTTTTACACCGAAGAATTCTGCAAGTTCCTGCACTTCGATATCCTTAACAGTGTTAAGGCGCGGTATATTGCAAGTGAGCATATTGTAAAACTTGAGAAGAAGTTATAAAAAACAGAGGAAGATTTAATCTTCCTCTGCACTATGCTGAATGCTTAATTATTTAACAGCATCTTTAAGAGCAGCGCCTGCTTTGAAAGCCGGAACTTTGCTTGCTTTGATTGTCATCTTTTCGCCTGTCTTTGGATTGCGGCCTTCCTTAGCTGCGCGTGCGCGAACTTCGAATGTACCGAAACCGATGAGCTGAACCTTGTCACCCTTTTTAAGAGCACCTTCAATAGCGCCGAATACTGCCTTTACAGCTGCATCAGCATCTTTCTTTGAAAGGCCTGCGTTTTCAGCTACTGCTGCGATAAGTTCTGTCTTATTCATTTTTGTTTCCTCCATTTTTTGTTAAATAAAAATATTTCCCAAAAGTGTCTGTTGCACTTTTATTACGGACTGATTAAATTTTTAGCTTCATTCCAAAGCTTGTCCAACTCTTCAAGGGGAGTTGATTTCATATCAATATTTCTCTCTTCAGCAAGCTTTTCCACTATTGAAAATCGCTTTAAGAATTTGTCGGAAGCTATTGTCAACGCCTCTTCGGCATCAACATCAACAAACCTTGAAACATTGACAACAGAGAATAGCAAATCACCGAGTTCTTCGATAACATTATCCCTGTCATTATTTTCGACTGCCTGTTTAAGCTCGTTTACCTCTTCCTCAACCTTTTCAAATGCACCTGAAGCTTCAGACCAATCAAAGCCGACCTTTGCAGCTTTTTCCTGGATTTTTGCACTTCTCATCAGTGCGGGAAGTTCGCGAGGAACAGAAAGCATTTTTTCTGTTTGAGTTTTGCGGTTTTTACTTTTTGATTTTATCTCTTCCCAATTTACAAGCACCTCGGCGCTGTTACTGACTTCAACATCTGCAAAAACATGCGGATGGCGTTCTATAAGTTTTTTACAAACTCCGTCACAAACATCATTGAAATCGAAGGAAGATATTTCGTTTTCCAATTCAGTGTGAAAAACGACTTGTAAAAGGACATCGCCTAATTCCTCTTTGAGTAATTCCCTGTCATCTTTATTGATTGCCTCAATGACCTCATAAGTTTCCTCAATGAGCGACTTTTTAATTGTCTCGTGAGTCTGTTCCCTGTCCCACGGACAACCGCAGTCCGAGCGAAGAATCTTCATAATCAAAAGCAAATCGTCAATATTATATTTTTTCTTAAATGTAAAATCGACTGCCATTAAAAGCCCTTCTTATTGTATATTTTACCCTATAAATCCATATTTTGCAAGAGTTTTAGCAATTTTTTCTCCTTTTGGAAGCATAATAATATCTTCTCTTACTATTCCGTTGACCAAAAGCATAGAAATTGCATAAACGATTACTGCAAAGAATACTGCTATTACTGTCGCAATCAAGCTTGTCAACGAATGTCCGCCCCTGTTTATCTGCGGCAAAAGATTATTAAATATGCCGTAGCTCGTGTATGCCGCTATACCGCACAGAATACTGCAAACAAGAGGCTTAACAAGGATTGACATATAGTCAAGCCTGACTTTAGTTGTTTTAACAAGTGCGACGAGATTGATGGCAACAATTATTGTATAGCAAACAACCGTGCCTATTACTGCGCCGTTGATATTCAACGCAGGTATTCCTATAAATATATAGTTTGTGATAACCTTGGCTATTGCGCCGATTGAGAGCGAATATACAGGAATCTTTGCTTTGCCGAGTGCCTGAAGCATATTTGTCATCGGCTGTGAAAGTGATATCAAGAATATTGTATATCCGTAAGCCGCCATTATAGGTGCGGCGATTGAAACGGCATCTGCCGACTTGCCGGTTTCATACATAAGCTGAAGAATCGGATAAGAAAGAACACCCATTCCGATACCGGCAGGTAATGCGAACATCATTGTAACTCTCAAAACGGATTCAACCGACTGCTTTAACTGTCTTCTGTCTTTCAACGCCCAGGCGGCAGAAAGTGCAGGAATTGCGCTGACGCCGAGAGTCATCGTTATTGAGGGGATCAGATTCTTAAAATCAAGCGACATTGTATAAGCACCGTAAAGATACTTCGGAATGTCAGAGTCAAGAATATTTGAAACTGCCAACTGTGCACCGTATAGATTTCTGATGTATCCGAGATTGTTTTCAATCATTGTTGCAAGTCTGTTCTGAATTGTCATTGAGTCAATAAGATTTGTAACACTGAAAACAAGTGAAGAAGCAACAACGGGAATCGCAAGTGAAATAAGTGATTTTGCTATCGACTGTGAGCTTTCCGGCTTAGGCGAGCCTGCAAGCTCTTGCTTAGTGATGCCGTCTCCCTTGAATTTGTGGAGAAGCATCATATAAATCATACCGATTATTGTGCCGACAGTAACACCGATAGCTGCGGCTGCGGCTGCATACGGATAAATGGCAGAAGACGCTTCGGCTTCGGTTGCAACCACCTTGCCGTAAACACTTAATCCCTGCTCAAATCTCGAATAACCGTATGTAATTGAAAACTTAGCGCAGGCAAGACCGAAAATAACCTTACCTATTGCTTCCCACACCTCTGACATTGCCGTCGGAGTCATATTTCTCATACCGTTATAATAGCCACGGTAAATTGACATTATACAGCAGAAAAAGATTGACGGTGTAATTGCAAAAATTGCGGGTAACGCCTCAAGGCTCTTTGCAAGATAAGCATAAGGAAAAGCAAGCAGGAGTAAAAGCAAGGTGCCTGCCGTACCTGTTATAAGAAACAGTCTTGCGGCAACCTTAAATGTCATTTTAACATCTCTGAAATGCTTTAAAGCCATTTGCTGAGAAACCATTTTTGATACGGCAACGGGAAGCCCCGCCATTGAAATAGTATAAATAGGTATATATAGATTATAAGCTGAGTCAAAGTATCCTCTGCCTACCGCACCGACCATATTTGAAAGAGGTATCTTGTAAAGGATACCGATAATTTTAACTATCAGAGTAGCGGCGGCAAGAACCATTGCACCGTTCAGTAATGACTGGCTCTTTCTTTTATTTGTAGCCAATAAATCACACCCTCAAGGATATAGAATTTGTTGCTGTCAGAAATTACAGATAATAAAATATCATTTATAAGCGATTATGTCAAATTTTGGGTCCGATGAATTCCCTTAAAAGCGAATCCTTCGGTACAAGCTGTGTAGGAATACTCTCAAACATTGCAAGTGAATCGGCAAGCTTTTTAGCATCTGCTCTGAACTGCTCGGGCAGGTCGGCTTCTTCTAAAAGCTTAAGCGCAGTATCTCTGAAAAGGCAGGGCTCGCAAAGATGAATTGAGTTTATTCTTACATCTGCCATATCTTCATAAGGGAAAAGATATTTATCCTCTCCCTCACATACGCTTTGCCAAAGTGCATAAGTATTTTCGACCGAGCTTCCTCGGAAATTGTAATCTCTTATCATTCTTCTGGTAAATCTTAAATTACGCTTATTGAGAATGATTTTACCCCTGTTATCATAAATTCTCGAAGAAACGCTGATATATATTTTCAGCATTTTCAAGCCTCTTAAATCACTTGTAACAACAGGATTCAATGCGTGAAGTCCCTCTACAACTACGGCGTCGTTTTTACCAAGTGTAATTTCCGTGCAGTCTTCACTTCTTTTGCCTGTAATGAAATCAAATTTAGGTATTCTTGTAGTCTTGCCCTCCATAAGACTTTTCAGCGTTTCCGAAAGGCACGGAAGATCAAGAGCATAAACAGTTTCAAAATCGGGCTTGCCCTCCGCATAACCCGGAATCTGATCAC
Organism: uncultured Clostridia bacterium; assembly: GCA_945988915.1. Lineage (GTDB taxonomy): Bacteria > Bacillota > Clostridia > Oscillospirales > Acutalibacteraceae > Fimenecus. Next base: position 17,404 of record CAMFTS010000012.1, on the reverse strand, counting down.
GGTCAAGATAGAAATCATCAAGCGAAATAACATAGGTCTGCATACCGAGTGATGTAAAGGTTTCGGCAATTTTGTTTGCAGTAGTTGTTTTACCCGAGCTTGACGGACCTGCAAGCATAATTATTTCTCTGCCCGTATCGTCAAGCACACGCTCTGCGATATTGTTAATAATGTTTCTGTAACGAAGCTCCGCCCGTGCAATCAAAGCATAGGGGTTTTCTCTTGCAAGCTCGTTTATGTATTCAATTCTGTTATTCATATTTGACATTATGTTCACCCACCCTGTCTTTTTCATAAAAATTATATATGGACTTTTTTCGTTCAAGCAAAGTATCAAAGCCGTTTATATATTCATACGGATATTTGTAATTAAATATTCTGTCAATCAGAGAGGAATAAGGTGCTTTCAATCTTGTGACTGCGCCCGCACCGACGGCAAAAACAGAATGACACTCCTCCATCATAAAAATATTGTATAAACATTCTCTGTTTTGCTTACAATAGCCCGTATTTTCAAGATTTCCCAAAGACTTTGACTGACGGTACATATAATACGGATAATACCCGTTATCCTTCAGCGAATTAAAAGCATAGTCAAGCATATTTCCCGCAAGCCTGCTTTTTTCAACTGCGACCTTGCCGCCCTCTCCCATATTCGAGGAACGCTTCAGAGCAAGGGTATGCACCGTTATATTTTCGGGAGAGAAGCCTATCGCCTTTTGAATTGTAGCTGTGAAGCCTTCAAATGTATCATCCGGAAGCCCTGCAATCAAATCCATATTTATATTGTCAAAGCCCGTTTCCCTTGCAAGAAGAAAAGCATCTTCTGCCTGCTTAGCGGTGTGCCGCCTGCCGACTTTCTTAAGAATTTCGTCTGAAAAGGTTTGAGGATTTATGCTTATTCTTGAAACTCCTCCCCGTTTCATCACTCTCAGCTTTTCGGCAGTAACAGTATCAGGTCTGCCGGCTTCGATTGTATATTCCCGAACGGTCGAAAGGTCAAAACTGTTTTCTATTGCCCCGATAACCGTTTCAAGTTGATTTTCACTTAAAGTTGTCGGTGTTCCGCCGCCGTAATATACGCTTTCAAGCCGCAGATTCAAATCTTTTGCGATTTTTCCCGTATATTCAATTTCCTTTACTAAATACTCAACATATTCCGGCATAAGCTTTTCAATCAGCTCTTCAGTCATTGCGTGAGAAACAAATGAGCAATAACTGCATCTTGTCGGACAAAAAGGAATTGAAACATAAAGGCTGAACGACTCGGGGCGGGACAGCGAAATAACCTTTTCCTCTGCCGAAGCGACCGAATCTGCAAGATTTGTCTTTTCCTCATCAACAAAATAGCGTTCCTTGAAAATTCTTTTTCCCTCCTCAGCAGAATTATTCTCTTTCAAGCTGCGGAGAAGTTTTGACGGTCTGATGCCCGTAAGCATACCCCATTTCGGAGTATATCCCGTAATCCGAGTCAGTGCTTCGTAAATCAAGGTAACCGTAATCAGCTCTTTGTCGGAGTCTGCTTTGATTGACTGTGTTTTTGAAAACAATATATTGTTATTACAATCTTTAAACTCGACCTTGATATTATTATCTTTCAGTAATGTTGTCAGCACGGGTTCAATGCTGTTGCCGGTCTTTTCAAATACAACATTTATTTTTTCGTTAGGATAAAAAATCCTCGTCAGTTTTTCAGCTTCGTACTGATATTCGTGATTTATAATTTCGAGTATCATTTTATTCTCCGTAAATATCTGTTGCGTTGTCTTTCGCATTCAAGAGTTGTTGAACGGTTATGACCCGTATATAACCTGTAATCGCCCTCGAGGTTTGCAATTCTCTTAACAGACTCAAGCAATTCCTCGTCGCTTCCGCCCTCAAAGTCGGTTCTGCCTACCGTCAGCGCAAACAAAGTATCGCCCGTAAAAATTATTCTGTCCTTTTCTATTATATAGCACACTCCGCCCTTGGTATGTCCCGGGGTGTGCATAACCTTGATATCGGTATCACCGAGTTTTATGCAGTCGCCGTCGGTAACGAGTATATCAGCCTCGACCGGATTTTGCACAAGCGCACCTAACGAAAAGGCAAGACTTTTTCTGCCGTCCTTTAAACATTCAGCATCGTCGGGGTGAATAACTACCTTTGCGTTTGTAAACTTCTTCACTCCGTAAACACCGAGTATATGGTCAAAATGGCCGTGCGTCAGCATAATGTATTTAACATTCTTGTCTTTAACGGCATCTTTAAGCTGTTCGTTAAACTCACCGGCATCAATCACTGCACATTCTTTTGTACTTTCGTCAGTAACAATATATGTGTTAGCCTGAATCGGTCCGAGAGTTAAATTTTCCACTTCAACAGACATAATTATTTTCTCCAGATTTCAGTATCGTAAAGAATTGTGACGGGTCCGTTATTCAGAAGGCTTACCTCCATATGAGCGCCGAAAACACCCTTTTCTACTTTTCTGACGCCGTTAGCCTTTAACTGCTCGCAATAATACTCGTAAAGTCCGTTGGCTTCATCGGGCTTAGCGGCATTTATAAAGGAAGGACGGTTACCTTTTTTCACATCTGCACAAAGCGTAAACTGAGATATTGCAAGTATTTCGCCGTCAATATCAAGAATTGACAGATTCATTTTATCCTCATCGTCTGTAAATACTCTCAGGCCTGCCGTCTTTCGTGCAAGAATTTCAGCGTCTTCCTTTGTATCGCCCTCCTGAACTCCGACAAGAATCATATAACCCTCGCCGATTTCTCCGACAGTTTCGCCGTCAACCTTTACATCTGCATATTTTACTCTTTGAATTACTGCTTTCATAATTTACCTCTGAATCAGTTTTGTCTTTCAACCGAAAGAATACCGTCAATTTTTTCAATTCTTGAAGTTACATTTCTAAGATGTTCAACATTGCTGACCGTAACCGTAATGTTAATTATCGCTCTGCCGTCCTTCTGCTCTCTCGTGCTGAGCTCGGTAATATTAACACGCATTGCGGCAAGCTGCATTGAAATATCTGCCATAAGTCCGATTCTTGAAAGGCAGGTAATAACCAAGGAAGCACGGAATTCCTGTTTAACCGCGTCATCCCAGGTAACCTTAACCCAACGCTCGGGCTCTGCACAGTTTGCAATATCCTGAGGAACATTTGAACATTCTCTCTTATGAATTGAAACGCCGTGACCTCTTGTAATAAAGCCGATAATATTATCGCCCGGCAAAGGATTACAGCATTTTGAGAATTTAACGAGAACATTGTCAATTCCCTCAACCGTAACGCCGTCTTTACCTGTATGGTGCTTAACCTCAACAGTATTAACCGTCGGCTCTTCGCGTTTTTTATAGTTTTTGTTGTACTCTTCTTTAATATACGGCATCAAACGGTTAACAGAAATACCGCCGTATCCTATTGCCGCATAAAGTTCTTCAACCGTTTGGAATTTTTGATGATGAGCAAGATTTTCAATAAAGGCTTCGTGCTCATCGTCGGAGAGCCTGATGAAATTGCGCTTGAATTCGCGTTCAATTTCTTCCTTACCCTCTACGATATTTTCTTCTTTACGCTCATTTTTAAACCAAGAACGAATTTTAGTTCTTGCCGAGCTTGTCTTTGCAATATTAAGCCAATCCTTTGACGGACCTTTACCTTGCTGTGACGAGGTTAAGATTTCAACTATCTCGCCCGTATTGAGCTTGTAGTCAAGGGGAACAATTCTTCCGTCAACCTTTGCGCCTGTCATTCTGTGACCGACGGCAGTATGAATTGCATAAGCAAAGTCAATTACGGTTGAACCGACAGGGATATTGATTACATCGCCTTTCGGTGTGAAAACGAAAATATCCTCGGGAACAAGGTCGGTTTTAATGGCACGAACTATTTCCTGAACATCGCCCGATTCTTTTTGCTCTTCAAGCAATTCTCTTACCCAAGCTATATGCTCTTCCATATTTGATTTGCCTGAAATTCCGAGCTTGTATTTCCAATGAGCCGCAATACCGTACTCGGCAGTATGGTGCATCTCTTTAGTTCTTATCTGAACCTCAAACGGTATTCCCTCTTTACCTATAACAGTTGTATGAAGCGACTGATATTTATTGGGCTTGGGCGTAGAAATATAGTCCTTGAATCTGCCCGGAAGAGGTCGGAACATATAGTGAATCATACCGAGGCAGTTGTAACATTCACCTATGGTATCAACAATAATTCTGATAGCGTAAACATCGTAAATCTCGTTGAAATCCTTATTTGCCATATACATTTTTCTGTATATGCCGTGTACCGATTTAATACGGGCATCAATTCTTGCATCATCAACTATTGTATTGATTCTTTCTGCGATTTTTTGCTTTGTTGCTTCAAGAAATTCAACTCTTGAATCACTTGTTTCGGATAATCTTTTTTCAATATCTTCATATGCAATAGGGTCAAGGAAATGAATTGCCAAGTCTTCAAGCTCTTCCTTTGCGGTACGGATACCTAAACGATGAGCAAGAGGCGCATATATTTCAAGTGTTTCAAGTGCAATATCTCTTCTCTTCTGAGGCGCCATAAAGTCAAGCGTTCTCATATTGTGAAGACGGTCTGCAAGCTTAATGATAATTACTCTTATGTCGTGTGACATAGCCAACAGCATTTTTCTTATATTTTCAGCCTGCTGTTCCTCTCTTGTTGAAAGCGGAACCTTTCCCAATTTGGTAACGCCGTCAACTAAAAGCGCAACCTCTTCGCCAAACTCTCTTTTCAAGTCATCAAGCATTATGTCAGTATCTTCCACCGTATCGTGAAGAAGCGCCGCCTCAACAGACTCGGCGTCCATACCGAAATCCAAAAGTATCTCGGAAACTGCAATAGGATGAACAATATACGGTTGACCTGAATAACGAAGCTGTGCTTTATGTGCATCCTGAGCTATATGAAAAGCCTTTTTTATCTTTTCAACTTCCTGAACGGTAAATGCTTTTTCGCATTTTTCCATAAGCTCATTGTAAAGCTCCTCTACGGTCTTCTCAGCTTCTGCCATAATCTTAACTCCTTTCTGAAAGTTTTTTGAGAATTTCAGAAGATTCAAGCTCGACCTTCTGCACATTCTCGTTTATTTCGTAGCCTTTGTCTGTTGCTTTCACAAGACCAAGCTCGCACATAACATCCAAACTCAACGCAACGGTTGCCGCCTTCACATAAGGACAGCCGGAACGGTAGCAGAATGTGTCAAGCTGATTTGTGAAATGCTTTTTAGCTCTTAAAAATTTGTAAACCCCTGCAAAAAATGATCTGTCGGGTGTAAGCAGCTTAACTTCTTTTTCATTTAACGGCATATCCGCTTTGAATTTCCCGTAAGTCCTGAGTGACATTCTGAATTTTTCAAAATCAAAATCAGAAAAACGGATATCCAGAATCTGCACCGACGGATGAACCTCTCCCTTGTACTCGTTTTTTTCAATCTTAAACGCTATATCAACAGTATCACCTATTTCAAAGGAAAAGTCTGCCAAAGTTGTTGAAAACAGCATCGCCGTTACATCGGAGCCGTCTTTTGAAAATGTGAGCTTTAAATGCTTCCCTTCACCGACAGGCTTTACGGCTTTGAGCAAAACCTTTTTCATCGAGAAGCAAGGTTGTGAGTTTTCCGCCCCATAAGGCTCAAACATTGTCAGAACAGAAAGCAAATCATTGGAAATAAATGAAGGCTTAATATTAAAGTCGATATTCAAAGACGGAAAAGGCATATCGTAAGTGGATTTATAACTGCAAAGCCGTTCTCTGAAAAGGTCGATATCCGAAGTCTTGATACCGAAACCTGCCGCAAGAGTATGACCTCCGAAATGTGTAAGCATACCGTTTACCGAAAGTAAGGCTTCATAAATCGAATATCCCTCAATGCTTCTGCAAGAGCCTTTGCCCTCTTCACCGTCAGTTGTGATTACTATTGCGGGTTTGCCGTATCTTGTAACAAGACGGGATGCTACAATTCCTATTACGCCGTGATGCCAGCCTTCTCCCGAAACAACAATTACAGGTGCATATTTGATTTTATCGTTTGTTTCAATTATCTCTATTGCTTTTTGAGTTGTTTCGTTTTCAACAGCCTGGCGCTCTCTGTTTGCTTTTTCAATCTGTTCTGAAATTTCCATAGCCTGCGAAATGCTGTCACTCATTAAAAGCTTCGCCGCAAGCATAGCAGATTCCATTCTGCCTGCCGCATTTATTCGCGGTGCTATACTGTATGCAACAGAAGCGGCATTCATTTCTTTGTCCGAAAAATTAGCAACCTCTTTTAACGCCTTTATTCCGACTCTCGGATTTCTGTTTATCTTTTCAATACCTTTTTTAATGATGACTCTGTTCTCATTTGTTACACTTACAACATCGGCAAGCGTACCGATTGCAACTAAATCTGCATATTCATTGATTACGGCGTCGATATCACCCTCAAGAGCGCACACAAGCTTGAACGCAACTCCGACACCTGCATATTCTTTAAAACCGCAGTCGCAGTCCTCTCTGTGAGGATTGACAACAGCCACAGCATCCGGAAGCTTATCTCCGACCTTATGATGATCTGTAATTACAACATCCATACCGAGTTCTTTTGCAAGGACCGTTTCTTCTGTTGCCGAAATACCGTTGTCAACGGTTATTATCAGATTGACTCCCTGCTGAGCAAAACTTCTTACAGCGTCGCAGGAAATGCCGTAGCCCTCCGAAACTCTGTCAGGAATATAAAAGCTTACATTTGCACCCTGAGATACAAGATAAAGATAAAGCAACGCTGTTGAAGTTACGCCGTCTGCGTCATAGTCGCCGAAAATCATAATCTTTTCATAATTGTCAACTGCAACGCCTATTCTTTCCACTGCCCTGTCCATATCGGTAAGCTCATAAGGATCTGACATTATATCATTACAGAAAAGGAACTGTTCAATGTCCTCGTTTTCTGTAATTCCCCTTGAAACAAGCAGTAAAGCAGCAAAGGGATCAAGGCAGAATTCTTCTGCAATTGCTGCCGCTTTATCTCTGTCTGTATTCGCAAAATTCCATTTCTTTCCAATCAAAATTACTTCTCCGTTCAAAAAAGGTAATACTCTCGTTTTTAACCTTATTATTTTATCATTTTTCGGTGATTGTTTCAATGTTTAATCAGCCGAAAATGTTCAAGTTTATTTATAAATAATTCACAATTTTAAAGTTCGCATTTTGTGAAATGGTACAAAGATACGCCTAAACGATTTAAAATTCGGATTATTTATGGTAAAATACTTTTAAATTTATGCGAAGAATTCTAAAAAGAGGGGTTTTAATGAGTTTCACAGCTAATGAATTTACATTCAGATCGGCTTCAGGTCTTTGCGATATTTATGCGCAAAGCGCTGTTCCGTCAGATTTTTCAAAGGTAAAAGGCGTTGTTCAGATTGCACACGGTATGGCTGAACATTCTAACCGGTATGCTCGCTTTGCCATGGAGCTTTGCAAAAACGGTTATGCAGTATTTATCAACGATCATCTCGGTCACGGTAAATCGGTTGCAAGCAAGGACGAATTAGGCTATTTCGGAGAAAACGGTATGGATTCTCTTGTTGACGATATGAAACAGCTTACCGATATTGCCAAGAAAGAATACCCTGATGTACCGTACATTCTTTTCGGTCACAGCATGGGCTCATTCCTTTCAAGAAAATATACCGAAAAATACGGCGACGGTCTTGACGCTGCTGTTTACTGCGGTACAAGCGGTACAAATCCTGCCGCAGGAATGGGCATTATGGTTGCAAAGTATTTTGAAAAGTCAAAGGGCGACCATGAACGCTCTTCATTTATTAACAATATGGCTTTCGGTCCTTACAATAAAAAGACTGAAAAGCGAACCGAATTTGACTGGCTGTCCCGCGATGAAAAAGAGGTTGACAAATATATTGCCGATGATTTGTGCGGTTTCTGCTTTACGGCAAACGGCTTTGAAACTCTCTTTACGGTTTTAAAGGCTGTTTCGCAGAAATCCTGGTATAATAATGTTCGCAAGGACTTGCCTATACTTTTGATTTCCGGTGATAATGACCCTGTCGGTGACTACGGCAAGGGAGTTACTCAGGTCTTTGACGATTTAAAGAAGACAGGTCACAACGCGACTGTTAAGCTCTACACGGGAGGAAGACACGAAATTCTGAATGAAACAAACCGTGATGAGGTTACGCAGGATATTATCGGCTGGATGAATAAAGTTGTTGAAAAATAAGGAGATAAATCATAACCTCCGGTAAACCGGTGGTTTGCACAAGCCCTTTAAGTGCCTCCGACCTGCTCGCCACTTTTTGTTTTTACCAAAGCGTTCTTTTTCCCCATGTAGAACCGTGGGTTTTCATCTGTTACATGACAAAAAGACTGCAAGCATATCCTTTTCGGATTTCTTGCAGTCACTTTTTTATTCGGCTGTTTTTTTACAGCCCCTTTTTTTATATAAATGCTTCATTCTGATACAAATCAAATTACTTCCTTTTTTTAGCATCTCTGTCAGCTTGAGAATACTGAACAATATTATTTGTAATTGCAAAATCAAAAACAACGGTTTCGTCCACTTTTATTTGTTAACTTGTTCCTTTTTTGCGATTAAAATATTTTCAGGAAATATTATTATAATTAACATCACTTAAAAGGCTTGTAGCTGTCTTTATCGACTTCAAATTCCTCGTAAAAATTACTGTATTTATCGTCATTTATACGGCTGTTAACAATTTGAGTAAACTCGTATTCCTTTGAGAGCATCCATTCCTGATAAGCCTTGTCAGTTTCAACATTGTGTACCAAAAAGACAAATTCAGAAATGAAATAGCTCGAAAGATTAGGTTCTATGTCCTTGTAATCTCTGAGAATTTCTTCAACCTCTTTTTGGGCTTCTTCCTTTTGTCCATTCAGGTACAAAGCAGTAAGATATCCTACTTTTGCCTGAACTATAAGGTTCTCTTTACTACAGACAGGATAAGCGTCGAAAGCACCAAGAGAATTGTGTTGATTATTATAAAACTCGTTATAATTATTCTTCACATATTCATAATATGTTTTATTCCATTTTAAACACTGTTCTGTGTAATCTTCAGGTAAAACTTTTAGTACTTCTTCAAGACCATTTTCAAATTCATTAAATTTGAGTAATAATGTATTTGTATTATAAATATTACTTGCTCCGGAAAGATTTGAAAAATTCGGGTTAATCTTATAAATGATTTTAAAAAGTTCATTTCCTTGTCTATAGCAATCAGCGTAACTTTTTAACAAAGTGTTTTCAGACTCAGATATGTTATCACCAAAGTTGTTTTCTATTGAACAACATGCATAACTATAATTCTCTTTTAAATTAAATACAAAGCTTGTTGTAAAAACCATCATAAAGGCACCGGCTAAAACAGCAATTACTAACATTACGCTTGGTAAAATCAAACACTTCTTTTTCATTGTTAACCCTCCTTTGCCTTTAAAGGCTTTTTAAGAGTAATTATATGGGCTATTGAAAGGAAAACCACACTAAGAATAATTGTGCTTGCTATGAAGTATGAAATAAAACATTCGCCATATACAGAGCCTATAAAGAATAATTTTGGAATGTAATAAAATGCCGGAATGAGTTTTATTCCGGAATTTGCCATTGCTATATCCATACTAATAGCTGCAATAATCACAAACCCCAACGCTCCCAAAGTTGGAAGCTTGAAACTTTTAATAACACACTTCAATAAATAAGCCAAGCTCATAAGTGCTATATAAGCCAAAGCTAAAACAAACCAACATTTTATAAAGCTATAATGCAAATCAAACAGAATACAAATATAATTAAAGCCGATTTTATATTTTTCTGCGGCAAAAACGGAACTCAGGATAAGTTCAAATACTAATTGAGCAAATGAAATCAATAAACAAATCGGCAACACACAAATAAAGCTCAAATGCGCCTGCTGACGAGTTATACTGTTTTGCAAGAAGAATTTTAAATCGGAATCATATGACAACAATCCAAAAAGAAGAGCAACTGCAAATGAACTAAAGGATATAATTGATGCGCCATAAGAAAGGTATTGTGTTCCATTGGGTAAACCGTGTTCCTTCCAGCCTGAAATTGTTATTGCAATACATATTGTTAAAAACAGTACACAACAAATTCCTAATATTTTCAGCAGTTTCTGATATCTGTATAATACAGCGTTTTTCATATTGCTTTGTCCTCCGTTTCCCCTGTCAGCTGAACAAATAATTTCTGTAAATTCAAGCCTGTGATTTCTATGTCGTCAGGTATTTCCTTTATACCCTCAATTCCGAGAATATAGGCTACCTTTACTGCGCCGAATTCATCATAACCTATGCAGTTTTTATCTTGTATAAATCGGTCAATCCGTTCTTTTCTGCCCGTTGCCGTATAACCTCTTGAAAGCAGATGCTCAACGCTGTCAAGTTCAACAACCTTGCCGTTATTGATAATAACAACCTCTTCCAAGAGCGAAGTTATTTCTTCGATTAAATGAGTTGCAATTACGATTGTTCTCTGACTTTCAGAGTATTCTTTAAGAATAATTTTGTAAAGCAAATCTCTGTGGTTAGCGTCAAGACCTAAAACAGGCTCGTCAAGTAATGTATATTTTGCATTTGATGAAATTGCCATAACAAACTTTGCAATGCTTCTGTATCCCGTTGAAAGCGAGCCGAATGTTTTCTTTAAATCAAGATTAAAGCGTTTTGATATTTCCTTTGCCTTTTCAGTGTCTGCATCGGGATAAAATCTCTTTGTCCATTTAATCATTTCACCGATTTCCATTGAGCTCGGATACATGTTTCTTTCACTCATAAGATAGATTTTCGACTGTGCTTTCGGATTTTCCGTTGCCTGCTCGCCATCAATTAAAATCTCACCGTCATTCATATAAATTCTGTTGGAAATGATATTAAGTAATGTAGATTTTCCCGCACCGTTTCTGCCGAGCAAGCCGTAAATTTTTCCCTCTTCAATTCTTAAAGAAATACCATTGATTGCTGTATTTTTCCCGAATTTTTTTACAACATTTTTAATTTCAATGCTCATTTCTCAAACCCTCTTTCTATCAGTATTTTAATTTCGTCTTCATCAATCCCGAGTTTTTGTGATTCTTTTACAAGCGGCGTCACAAAATTTTCAAAGAAATTTTCCTGCCGTTTTTTCTTAATAATTTCAACCGCTCCTGTGCATACAAACATTCCGAGACCGCGTTTTTTGTATATGATTTTTTCGTCAACAAGAATGTTCATACCCTTTAAAACGGTTGCCGGATTCATTTGCAAAGAAACAGACAGCTCCGTTGTTGACGGTATCTGTGTTTCTTCAGTATATACGCCTGTAAAAATTGCATCCTCAAGCTGTTGAGCAATCTGAATATACAGCGGTTTATCTCCTGAAAATGTAAATACCATTTTGCACCTCCTATAATTTAACGGATTTGTTTCTGTGCAGGTTAGTTACTTCTATAACTAACCATACAACTTATTTTGCATTTTGTCAATAATTATATTAAAAAATTTTTGAGCAAAAAAAAGGACGGGCAAACCGTCCTTTTTAAATTATTTGATTTAATCGTCTTTGCCGCAGCAATGTTTGTATTTCTTACCGCTGCCGCAAGGACAGGGATCATTTCTGCCGACTTTCTTTTCTTTTCTGACAGGACGCTGTTTTTCACTTCCGTCTGTCGCACCGCTTGTTCCGGTAATCTTTGCCTGTTCTTCACGCTTTACCTCTTCATTTGTACGAAGCTGAACAGTAAGCATTCCCGTAACAGTACCCTCACAAATTGCCGCGCTCATTTCGTCGAACATATCATAGCTTTCCATTCTGAATGCAACAACGGGATCCTGCTGTCCGTAAGAACGAAGGTAAATACCGCCCTTAAGCTCTTCCATTTCATCAATATGATCCATCCATCTGCGGTCAACATTGGCGAGAAGAATTTTTCTTTCAAGCTCTGCCATAATTTCAGCGCCGTATTTTTCTTTGCGTTCATCAAAGCGTTTATATGCAAGCTCAAGGAATTTTTCCTTATATTCGTCGGCGGTAGAAACGCCGTCAAGATTTTCACCCTCGATAAGCCATCTGAGCTTTGTTAGCATACCGTTGACATTCCACTCTGCTTCGGGCAATGCCGACGGGCAGAAGAAATCTACCTGCTGTGTGAAATAGTCCTCTATCATCTTATTGATTGTCGCATTGAGGTCAACGCCGTCAAGCACCTGATTTCTCTGACCGTAGATAACCTCTCTCTGTTTATTCATTACATCGTCGAATTCAAGCACCTGGCGTCTTGCGGCAAAGTTATTGCCCTCAACCTTCTTCTGTGCGCTTTCAATGAGACCGGTAAGCATTTTTGTTTCAATAGGCATATCACCTACCGACTTGAATGAATCAAGAATCATATAGAATTTGTCACCTGCAAAAAGGCGTAGCAATTCGTCTTCGGCTGAAAGGAAGAAACGGCTCTTACCCGGATCGCCCTGACGGCCTGAACGGCCTCTGAGCTGATTGTCAATTCGTCTTGATTCGTGGCGCTCCGTACCGATAATATAAAGACCTCCTGCATTTCTTACTGCGTCTGCTTCTTCTTTTAATTCGTCTTTATATTTTGCTTCAAGTTCTCTGTAAACCCGTCTTGCCTCAATGATTTCTTCGTTATCGGTTTCGGCAAAGCCTGTTGCTTCGGCAATGAGTTCTTCCGAGAAATCTTTCTTTCTCATATCCGACTTTGCCATAAATTCAGGGTTACCGCCGAGAATAATATCAGTACCTCGACCTGCCATATTGGTAGCAATTGTAACAGCGCCCAATTTACCTGCCTGAGCAATAATTTCAGCTTCTTTTTCGTGATATTTAGCATTCAGAACTTCGTGCTTGATACCGCTCTTTTTAAGTGCTTTTGAAAGCAATTCACTCTTTTCAATATTTATTGTACCGACAAGTACAGGCTGTCCTTTTTCATGTGCTTCAATTATTTCACCGATTATCGCCTTGAATTTTGCGACCTCTGTTTTGAAGAGCAAATCCTCTTCATCAACTCTGACCATCGGCTTGTTTGTCGGAATAGATACAACATCAAGTCTGTAAATCTCTTGGAATTCCGTACTTTCGGTCATGGCTGTACCTGTCATACCGGAAAGCTTGTCATAAAGACGGAAATAGTTCTGGAATGTTATAGTTGCAAGAGTTTTTGACTCTCTTTCAACCTTAACGCCCTCTTTTGCTTCAATAGCCTGATGCAGACCGTCCGAGTATCTTCTGCCGAGCATAATACGGCCTGTAAATTCATCAACGATAAGCACCTGACCGTCCTTAACGACATAGTCAACATCACGCTTCATAACACCGTGAGCTCTGATAGCCTGGTCAATATGGTGCTGAATGTTGATATTCTCTGCATCCATAAGGTTTTCAAGATTAAAGAACTTTTCAGCCTTTTCAACACCGTTTTTGGTAAGCGTGCATGACTTTGCCTTTTCGTCAACAACATAGTCGCCGTCAGCGTCAACCAATTCCTCGGCATTGAACTTTGTGTCAAGCTCTTTGACTGTTATCCTTTTAAGAGATTGTGCAAATGTATCGGCAATCTTGTAAAGGTCTGTTGACTTGTCACCCATACCGGAAATAATAAGCGGAGTTCTTGCTTCGTCGATAAGAATTGAGTCAACCTCATCGACAACGGCAAAGCTGTGTCCTCTCTGAACCCGTTGCTCGGCATAGATAACCATATTGTCACGAAGATAGTCAAATCCCATCTCGTTATTTGTACCGTAAGTTATGTCGGCATTATATGCTTCTCTTCTCTGCCCGTTGTCAAGCTCGTGGACAATAAGACCTACCGAAAGTCCCAAAAATCTGTAAAGCTTGCCCATCCATTCGGAGTCACGGCGCGCAAGATAATCATTTACCGTAACAATGTGAACTCCTTTGCCTGTAAGAGCATTAAGATAAGCAGGCAATGTTGCAACAAGCGTTTTGCCTTCACCTGTTTTCATTTCAGCTATTCTTCCCTGATGAAGAATGATACCGCCGATAATCTGAACGGGGAAATGCTTCATTCCGAGAACACGCCACGAAGCTTCACGGCAAGTTGCAAATGCTTCAGGCAAAATATCGTCAAGTGTTTCACCCTTTGCAAGTCTTTCTTTAAATTCCGGAGTTTTTGCTTTTAACTGTTCATCGGTTAATTTTGAATACTCTTCTTCATAAGATAAAACCTTTTCTTGAATAGGCTTTACTCTTTTCACCTCTCTTGAAGAATAGTCACCGAATATTTTTGTAAAAATAGACATATGCTTTTTTCCTTCCATATGTTAAATCATATACAGGGCAATTATAACACAGTTTTCAATAAAAAGCACTACTTTTTTAATTGTTAACCGTATATTTACATTTTAATAAAAAAAGAATCGGTAACAGAAGTCACCGATTCTAATTACTTATTCTTTTTTCAGTGTATCATTTTCGTTATCCGGTCCGTCAGCCGTCTGTGTGCTTTCGGTATTTTCAGATAATTTCACATCAACGGGTGCGTCATTTTCAGCCTGAATGCTTTCAGCCTTTTCGTCTTCGGTTTTTTCTTCTTCGGCAAAAACCTCAGGCAATTCTTCGCCGTTCATAAGCTTTTCAAATTCTTCGCCCGTAAGCTTTTCGCGCTTAACAAGCTCTTTTGCAACCTTATGAAGCTTATCAATGTGCTCAGTAAGAATTTTCTCTGTTCTGTTATATGCGTTGAGAATAATCTCTTCAACCTCTTGGTCAATCTGTGAAGCAACGCTTTCGGAATAATCTCTCATATGGTTATAATCTTTGCCGAGGAACACTTCATCGTTGCCCTGACCGAAAGCAATGGGACCGAGTTTTTCGCTCATACCGTATTTTGTAACCATTTTACGGGCAACCTGACTTGCGCGCTCAATATCATTTGATGCGCCTGTTGAAATATCATTGAAGATAAGCTTTTCGGCTACACGGCCGCCGAGAAGACCTACGATATCATCAAGCATTCTTGACTTCATAAGATGCATCTCGTCCTTTTCAGGCTGATACATCGTGAATCCGCCTGCCATACCTCTCGGTACGATTGAAATATGAGTAACAGGATCTCTGTTTTCAAGATAATATGAAGAAACTGCGTGACCGGCTTCGTGATAAGCTGTGATTTTCTTATCGCGTTCCGAAATCTTATGGGATTTCTTTTCGGTACCGACAACAACCTTCATCGTTGCCTCTTCGATTTCTTTCATTGTAATAGCTTTTAGCTTTCTTCTTGCCGCAAGCAAAGCAGCTTCGTTGAGAAGATTTTCAAGATCTGCGCCTGTAAATCCGACTGTTGCACCTGCGATATCACGAAGCTTAACATCAGGACCTAAAGGCTTTTTCTTTGCATGAACCTTAAGGATTTCTTCTCTGCCCTTTAAGTCGGGATAATTAACGGTAATCTGTCTGTCAAATCTGCCCGGTCTTAAAAGCGCGGGGTCAAGAATGTCGGGACGGTTAGTTGCCGCCATAACAATTACGCCTTCGTTTTCGCCGAAGCCGTCCATTTCAACAAGCAACTGGTTAAGAGTCTGTTCTCTTTCGTCGTGTCCGCCGCCCATACCTGCGCCTCTGTGACGGCCTACGGCATCGATTTCGTCAATAAATACGATAGACGGTGAATTCTTTTTTGCTTCACCAAAAAGGTCTCTGACACGCGAAGCACCTACACCGACATACATTTCTACGAAGTCAGAACCCGAGATTGAGAAGAAAGGAACATTTGCCTCACCTGCTACCGCACGGGCTAACAGAGTTTTACCTGTACCGGGAGGGCCCACAAGAAGTACGCCCTTGGGGATTCTTGCACCGAGTGCAGTAAATGATTTAGGATTTTTAAGGAATTCAACTATTTCCTCAAGGTCTTCTTTTTCTTCATCTGCACCTGCAACATCGTCAAATGTTGTCTTATTTTTCGTTTCGTCATTCTTTCTGTATCGAGCCTTGCCGAAAGACAGCGTCTTATTGTTCTCGCTTTGAACGGTTTGATTCATTTTCTTAAACATTATAAACATTACAACACTTAAAAGGACCATAACCGCAACTGTCGGCAAAAGGCTTACCCACCAGGAATTTGCAGAGCCTGAAACATAATCCATTTTGACCTGTTTGTCAGGATTTTCCATATTATACGCTACAAGGTATTCATGAACATCCTCAACAAAGAGGCTGACATTCGGTACGGTATATTTATAAGTGGTTTTGTCGCCAACTTTTTTATACTCAAGCATACCGCTGCTTAAATTCAGCTTGTATTCCGAAACCTCATTATTACGGAACATATTTACAACCTGATAATATTCCGTTTTGGTTCTTGTAGCGTCGCCCATCGTTGAATAGTAAACTATGCAAAGCAAAAATGCAAGCGGAATTACTATATATGGGATAATCGCTTTAAAGTTAATCTTTTTCAATGTGATTTATCTCTCCTTTATTCTCCACCGTAAACCGATGGCTTAAGAATACCTACATAAGGCAGGTTTCTGTATTTTTCATCATAATCAAGACCGTAGCCTACTACAAACGCATCGGGAATCAAAGCTCCTGCATAATCGGCAACGAGTTTTTCTTTTAAATTAGGGTCGCGTCTGTCCGGCTTGTCAAGAAGTGTGCATATTTTTATGCTTTCAGGATTTCTTGTGCCTAAATACTGTTTAAGATAATTAAGCGTCCTTCCGCTGTCAAGTATATCTTCAACTATGAGCAAATTTTTACCCTCAATCACATTAGTATCCAAGTCTTTTATAATCTTAACAACACCTGATGAGGTTGTTCCGCTGCCGTATGAAGAAACAGACATAAAGTCTATGTAGCAAGGAACTTTAATAGCTCTCATAAGGTCGCCCATAAATACAACAGAACCTTTGAGAACGCTTACAAGTATAAGCTCTTTACCCGCATAATCCTTTGAAATCTGCGCTCCTAAATCATTAACAATATTTTTCAGCTGCTCTTCTGACAAAAGTATCTCCTTGATATCATTTTCCATTGCTTTCACCTTATCCCCTTAATTCAAAATTTCTATTTTCATTATGTTTTTACTGTCTTTATCTATGCAAAAATTCTTAGATGTGCCGTAATTCTGCACCCATACAACACTTTCGCCGTCAGAGAGAACCGCAAGCTTGTTCCGTTCGCTTAACGGAACACCGTCCTCATTAAACAGTTTTTTCAGCGATTTTGTTACATTCCTTTTTCTGAGCGTAATCTCATCACCGCTTACACGGTTTCTCAAGCACAGTGCATTTGATATTTTATCACAATCAATATAATTGTCTATATTTTCTTTATTAAGAATTTGTAAATCTTTTATATTTAAAATCTTAACTTCAACTGTACCGTAA